>JAAWCR010000207.1 GCA_022793355.1 Lawsonibacter sp.
AATAATTGATTTTATCCCTGTAGGGGCCGACCCATCCCGACCGTGAGCCCAGCGCAAGCGGGTCACGGTCGGAGAGGAGGAGCAGCGAAATGAGTGAGCTTTCGGCCAAGGCCGGAAGCGAGCGATATGGAGCTTGCTCCGACGAGCGTATGTAACGTTCCGCTTAATGAACGAATTTAACCGGATCTCGCCACGCGAGGTCGAAGGAGTGTTTACCATGTCTCAGAAGAACCGTAAGCTGGGCCGTACCAGCGACCAGCGCCGGGCCATGCTCCGCGCCATGGTCACCTATCTGCTGGAAAACGGCCAGATTAAAACCACCGTCACCCGCGCCAAGGAAGTAGCTCCCGTGGCCGAGAAGATGATTACCTTGGCGAAGGACAATACTCTGGCCTCCTACCGGCAGGCTTTGTCCTACATCACCAAGGAGGATGTGGCCAACAAGCTGTTTAAGGAGATTGGCCCCAAGTATGCCGACCGCAACGGCGGCTACACCCGCGTCGTTCGCATCGGCCCCCGCCGGGGCGACGCCGCTGAGATGGCCATCATTCAGCTGGTATAATGAAAAAATCCCGTCCGATTGGACGGGATTTTTTTATGGTTTCAAGCGCTCCACATAGGCCATTATCCTTTCAAAGCTCTCGTCGCTTAAGTCGTGCTCCATTTTGCAGGCGTCGGCGGAGGCCGCACCCTCGCTCACGCCAAGAAGCATCAAAAACCGGGTCAGCAGCTTGTGCCGACTGTAGATGCGCTGGGCAATCTCCTCTCCAGGCGGGAGGAGGGTGATGAAACCGTCGCTATCCATCTCAATATAGCCGTTCTCCCGGAATCGCTTCATCGCCACACTGACGCTGGGCTTGGTAAGCTCCAGCTGGTGGACCACATCAATGGAGCGTACTGCCCCCAGGCGCTCCCGCAGAATCAGGATCGCCTCCAGATAGTCTTCCGCCGATTCATGAATATTCATAGCCTACAGTCCTCCTGCTGAAAAGTTTATCACATGCAAGACCAAAAAGCAAGAAATTTGGCACCCCTCTTGAAAATCGGTTGTAGTATTAGGGCTTGTTTGAAACAGGTCAACATGCCCAAACGCCGGCTCTTTTTCCACCATGCTTTGCCAATTTTCCTTGAACTACATCCAGTATTCCTGCGTCAAATTGGCTTCGTCTGGCGAAAGAATTTCTCGTCGTCGGGCACAGTTCTATTTTTAAACAGTGCTTAAACTCATCTCACCACTCGGTTAAATATAGCTAATTATTTGGCCGGCCAACCGGAACGCGGACGGTCTTTCCGAAGAAAGGAATGAATGCTATGGCATTGGGAGAAATTATGGTCGTGCTGGCTCTGGCCTGCGCGGCGGGGCTGGCGGTCCGCCCCCTATGAAGGAGACGCAAAACCGGCGGGCATTGCTGTGGTGATTGCGGCCAATCCGGCTACTATAAATAGAGCGACCGGCCCCTGGAGGGGCTAGTTTCCCGTTCCGCAGATGGAATTCCCGTCCACACAACAGGCAAAGGTTCTTTTCAGCGCTCCAACGATAAAAAAGCAGAATTGTGGTTGACGCAGACGGATTTTTATGGTAAAAGTAAAATGGGGAAGATTTGGGAAAGCTTTATCAAAGGAGAGCTAGATATGAAATTTTTGGAATTACTGGGCGTCTTTGGCGGCCTGGCACTGTTCCTCCATGGCATGCAGATGATGAGCTCCGGGTTGGAGGCCGCCGCCGGCAGCCGGATGAAATCCATTCTGGAACGGCTGACCGCCAACCGATTTATGGGTGTGCTGGTGGGGGCACTGATCACTGCCGCTGTCCAATCCTCCTCCGCTACCACCGTTATGGTGGTGGGCTTTGTCAACGCGGGGATGATGACCCTGAACCAAGCCGTTTGGCTCATTATGGGGGCCAACGTGGGCACCACGATTACTGGGCTGCTCATCGCCCTGGATGTGGGGGCGCTGGCCCCGGTGGTGGCCTTCGCCGGCGTATTCCTGATGGTCTTCGTCAAGGAGGCCAGGTTACAACATATTGGGCAGATTATGGCCGGTTTGGGCATCCTCTTCATTGGTATGGACACTATGAGCGCCGCTATGGCCCCCCTGCGGGAGCTCCCCGCTTTCATACAGCTGATGTCTACCCTGTCCAACCCCGTGCTGGGTATCCTCTTCGGCGCGCTGTTCACCGCCCTGATTCAGTCCTCCTCCGCCTCGGTGGGTATCCTGCAAACTCTGGCGGCAGGGGGGATTATCCAGTTCTCAGGGGCCGTCTTTGTGCTGTTCGGCCAGAATATCGGCACCTGCATCACCGCAGTTCTGGCCTCGCTGGGCGCCAGCCGGGGCGCCAAACGGGCTACCTGCATCCACCTCCTGTTCAACGTAATCGGCACCGTATTCTTCACCGTCGTAGTGCTGCTGTTCCCGGTTACCGGGCTGATTGAGTCGCTGGTGCCAAGCCCCAAGGCGCAAATCGCCGCCATGCACCTTGTTTTCAATCTGGTCACCACCGCGCTGCTCCTACCCCTAGGGGACTGGCTGGCCGCGCTGTCCACCCGGCTGCTGCCCGACCGTGAGGAGCATTCCAGCGGTTCGGAAATGCGTCTGGCCTACCTCACCCCTGTCACCGCCGGCGGCAAGGACGGCGGCTTGGGCGTGTCCGCCATCGTGGTGGACCAGCTGCGCAACGAGCTGCGCCGTATGCTGGAAATGGCCCGGCAAAATGTGGAAACCAGCTTTAAAACCGTTATGGAACGGGACACCGCCCCCCTGGATCGGGTGGAACAGCGGGAGGAGTATATTGACTATCTGAACCGGGAGATCTCCCGCTACGTCTCCCGGATGATTGCCATTGAGACCAACGAGGCGGGCTCTCGGACGGTGAGCAGCTTTTTCGCCATCTCAGGCAACATCGAGCGTATCGGCGACCACGCGGACAATTTGGCCGGCTACACCAAACTGCTGACGGAAAAGGATATCTCCTTCTCCGCCGCCGCACAGGAGGAAATCCGGCAGATGCGGGACGTCACCCTGCGGGCTGTGTCCGCGCTGCTGTCCAGCGAGGCCGGGGATACGCAGTGGCTGTCCCGGGTAGCTCAGCTGGAACAGCGCATCGACGATATGACCAGCGACTTCCGGCGGGAACAGCTGGGCCGCATGAGAACCGGCGTCTGCTCCGATGAGGCCTGTATCCTGTTCTCCGAACTGCTTACCGACTTTGAGCGTATCGGCGACCACGTCCTCAACATCGCAGAGGAGCTGACCAAGGCCCGGACCGCGCTGTGATACGGGGCCGCAGCGACAGCTTGGTCCCACCTTGGGGGTCCGCATATTTGATTTCTCCAAAAAATCCGCCAATCCCTTGTGGTACAAGGAATTGGCGGATTTCCATATTTTGGGCCGTCTGCCAGTTTTACTTTTTTACATGGAAACAGGCAGTTTTTCAGGGGTCTACATCGTTAACGATTCCGACAATCCTCTGACTGCCGGCGAGATTGAGCAGACTGCGATTTCAGGATAGAAATCAAAGCTTTCCCGGGACGGGTGTTAAGGCCGGTTATCTCAGGTAGCTCAGGGGGTTAACCGCCGTGTTATTGACCCGGACCTCAAAGTGGCAGTGGACGCCGGAGGAATTGCCGGTGCTGCCCGCCCGGGCCACCACCTGGCCCTGATAGACCTTCTGGCCTACAGAGACCACAAGGCTGGAGTTGTGGGCGTAGTAGGTCTTGATCCCGTTGTCGTGGGTGATGATCACCAGGTTGCCGTAGCTGCCCTGCCAGCCCGCGAAGGTGACAGTACCGCCGTCTGCGGCCTTGATGCCCTCGCCATAGCTGGCGTGGATATCCAGGCCGGAGTGGTAGTCGTACCGGCCCCACAGGTTGCGCCCGCCGAAGTGGGAATTGATGCGGCGGCTGCTGGTGGGCCAGATAAAGTAGCCCTTGGAGGCGGTCTTAGGCTTCTCCTTGGTCCCGACGGCCTTCACTGTGGTGGTGGGCTCCCGCAGGGTGGTGGTGTCGGTGACGCTGCGGTCCCGCTCATAGCCGTTGATATAAACCACATCGGCCTCCACCCGGGCCTCTCCCTCCTCGCCCTGGGTGAGGATTTTGGAGTCCCCCTTATACATGGAGTCGTCGTCTACCGTCTCCACCGGGCACTCAATGGCCTGGGTATACACCACATGCTCGGTGGTCTGGACGGACAGGGTTGGGATGATCTCTTTCACGTTGAGCACGTCCCCCACCATCAGCCGGTTGATATCGGCCTCGGGGTTGAGGGCCATAAGGTCGCTGAGGGACATATCGTTGGCGTAGGCAATGCCGTTGTAGGTGTCGCCCTTGACCACGGTGTAGGTGGTCTCGCCAGTGGTGTTGGCCTTCAGGGCCTCCTCCACGTCGGACACGGGCATCAGGTTGTCCACGGCATAGACCGGCTCCACGGACAGGTCCTCCACAAACCCTGATGCGGTGGTGGCTTCGGTGACATACTCGGCCTTGATACCGTCCAACATGCTTGTGAGGGCCTTTTCGTCCTTCACCACCCCAATCACCCGCCCATCTACCGACACCTGGTAGGCCCGCAGCTGGTCGCTGACCTCGTTGAGCTGGCCGTAAAAGTAGTTGCGGATCTCCTGCTCCCCGTTCAGGTCGGTTTTCAGCGTGAGGGTGAAATCATAGTCGATGCTGCCGTCCACCTGGTACTGGTAGCCCAGCAGCTCGGTGCCCTGGGTCTCTACGGTGCGGATGGCCTGGTCCACCACACTCTGGTCAGCCACCACCCCCACCTCATGGCCGTCTACAATGACGGCGTAGCTGGTGGAGTACAAGGTGGTCAGGGTGAGGGCAGTGCCTAGCGCGCCGGCCACCAGCAGAAAGGAAATGGGCCCCACCGCCAGGGTGCCCGCCGACGCCCCGTGGAGCAGATGGGCCCAGCGCCGGAAGTGGATGCGGCTCCACTCCCCAAAGGCCTTGAAATAGAGCCTGGCCTCCTGGCCCCAGTTCCGGCTTTCGGGGGCGGGCTCCGGCGGGGCGGGGGGATTCGGGATATCGGCGGGACGCTCCGCCCGCTGTGTCGCCCGGCGCTGGGACTGGGTCTCAGACGCCGGTTTCTTTGCTTCTTCCATGGTAATACCTCGCTTGCAGTGGAAAACTGGGAACCTGTATGGACCGATCCGGACGCCCCTTGGGCGGAGGATTTCCACACGGAATACAGGTCCTGAAAAATGACAATTGTGAAATAAGAGTTACAAAATGGTAACAACACTATACACAGTTTCCCCGCCTACGTCAACCCCCTTTCTGCAAGGAAGTTGAAAACTTTTTGTAAAAAGTGTAAAAAAAGAGAACGCCGCAGACAAGCCGCAACGTTCTTTTTGTAAATTGTGCCGAATTCGACAGAGGGCCCAAGATATTGTGCCGGCTCCGCAGTCACAGGATAACCAGCAGCGCAAACACCAGCGTCACAAAAATAACGGACAGACTGGCGCAGACATCCAGCCTCCAGGCCTGCCGCTCCCGGCGGGCCCGGCGGCGCTGGGCGGGGGTGGTGGTCAGCACCACCGGACGGAAGGCGGGCTCCTCCTCCACAGGCTCCGGGAGACGGCCCTCGGCCTCGAACCGCCGGGCCAGGCTGTCCCGCTGGGTTGGGGCTTGCCGGCGGCGCACCTCAGCCAAGTCAATGAGGGTCCCGGTGCGCTGAATAAAGTTGGAAGTTTTATCATACATGGTTCGCATCTGTCATCCCTCCGTGTGGTTGATTGCCTTTATCTTAATCAAAACACTGTCCCGAAAACTGGACTTTCCCGCCGCCGTCTTAAAAAACGTTTGTTCTAATCAGAAGTATACAACATTCGTTCGAGCTTGTCAAGAGGGAAATCGAAATTTTGTTTGATTTTTTTATCCGGCCGTTCGCTTTTACCCTATGCGTTCCCGATTCGGATTATTCCAACGCGGGCAGCAGCGCGGAATTTTCAACACCTATTATAATTATACAGACGAGGAAAGAGAAAAAAGGTTCCCTTTGTATGTGTTTTTTTATGGCTTGTGTTGATTTTTTGGGAAGATAGGGGTATAATGCTTTGGCTTATTGAGAAATCCACAGATTTGAGGTGCAGTCCCCATGAAAAATGAGAAATTAAGAAATATCGCCATCATCGCCCACGTGGACCACGGCAAAACCACGC
>JAAWCR010000208.1 GCA_022793355.1 Lawsonibacter sp.
GCTGTGCCCGTCGCCAGCGTGAACTGCAACCGGGACACGGCGTTTCAGGAAATGCGGGCAGTCAAGGAGCGGTTCGGTAAGACGGGCGGCAACGTAGCCTGCCACGCCTATCAGATTTTCAACCCCGGCGAGGTCGCCCCGGAGCATTTACGCTGCTGAGACGAATATTGCTTCCGTTTCAGCCGCCGTGACTTTGGCCCCGCCTCCTGGAGCGTCGGCCTTAACTGTCGGCATTTCTGTTCGGTTGAGTTAAAGGGATAGCCACATTTCAAAATAACCCTTCCAGTAATTTCAATTCTATGCTTTTTCTGCTGTTTTCTTCTTAAATATGAAAAACACCGCATTTTTATGCGGTGTTTTTCGTCTGCATCTTTTTGGTGACACAGGTTGGAGGTGCCACCCAGATTCGAACTGGGGAGTGGAGCTTTTGCAGAGCTCTGCCTTACCACTTGGCTATGGCACCGTCCCTATCATCCTATGTTCTTTCAGTAAAGAAAAGAACGCAATATTTTGGAAACACGGGGCAAAAAACTTTGCCCCGTGTCTGGAGCGAGTGACGAGGCTCGAACTCGCTACCTCCACCTTGGCAAGGTGGCGCTCTACCAGATGAGCTACACTCGCATTTGGGTCCTCCGCAGGATATCCTGCGGAGGATGGTGCCTCCGGTCGGAATCGAACCAACGACACGAGGATTTTCAGTCCTCTGCTCTACCAACTGAGCTACAGAGGCAAACTTATTTTTCCTCCGCCCCGAAAGAGAGGAGGAAAAATGGCGACGCGGAAGGGACTTGAACCCTCGACCTCCGGCGTGACAGGCCGGCGTTCTAACCAACTGAACTACCGCGCCAAGTAGTTCGGGGGATATAAGGGGTCGAAATGGTGGGAACAACAGGGCTCGAACCTGTGACCCCATGCTTGTAAGGCATGTGCTCTACCAGCTGAGCTATGCTCCCCGGTTTTTGCCGAACTTGCGACGGCTTTGTTATTATACAAGACCAGACCCTACTTGTCAACAGGAAAATGAGATTTTTTGCCTTGAAAATTTTTTAGGGGCAAAATCGTCTCAGGCGATGCCCTGGAAGAGGATATCCCCCAGCTCCCCCTGGTGGACGGGGCGCAGATTTTTCAGTTGGCACAGATCCGCCGGGCGCAGCAGGGTGGGAGGTTTGGGCAGTTCTACTGCGCCGCACTCCTCCAGAAGCCCGGCCACAAACTGGGAGCAGAAAAAGTGGTGCCTGCGCTGGAGAGAAAGGTTAAAGTAGCAGGCGAAAGCCCCAAGCACGCTATAGTGATACTCCTCCCGCTGGGCGTACATGGAGCGAAGCTGCTGGCGCAGGCGCAAATAGGTCTCCTCGCTTACATTCAGCTCATACAAACAGCAGGGGATAGCCCAGCGGTGAACCGTGACCTGTTCCTCCACCAGCCCGGCGGGCAGGGCCAGGTAGCGGTATTTACGGGCAAAGCTGTAAAAGGGGCCGCTGGGTCCGTCCAGACCGATGGAGGCGTGGGTGTAGCTGTCTCGGGTGGCAAAATGGATCAGCCGGGAAAACCAGGTGCCCGACCGGGTGAGTAAAATATGTATGGTACGTTCTGTCATAGATATGTCCTCCTCCTGCGCCGTCCGGCGGGTACCCGCCGGACAAAACGACCGGTCGTTTTGAGCATCATTTCTTTTATGGATAAAATACTAGCACATGAACTATAAAATGCACTAAAGGAAAGATTAAGATTCTTTAAAATTTGAAAGGGGATTCAAATCGATTGTAAACCATATAAAATAGTAGTTGACAATTTTGGGGAGGGGATGTATACTGAGTGATGCAAACAGTTTACAATTTGGTTTTGGAAAGGATGTATCCCAACTATGGAGACAAAGACAAAAAGCAGCGTGTATCCCCTGGCTATGACGGCCGTGATGGCGGCAGTTATTGCGGTAATCGCTCCCTTCTCCATCCCGGCCTGGGGAGAGGTGTCATTTACATTATGCACCTTTGCCCTCTATCTATCCCCCTATATTCTGGGCTGGAAGAGGGCGGCAATCGCCACACTGGTCTATATTTTGCTGGGTATGGTGGGTATGCCAGTGTTCAGTAATTTTAAAGCCGGGCTGGGTGTGCTGGCCGGCCCCACCGGCGGCTATATTCTGGGTTATATCCCCATGGTGATTGTGTGTGGCCTGATTTTGAAGGCCTTCCCTAAAAACCGCGCAATCCAATTGGGCGGCATGGTTCTTGCTACCGCCGTGCTCTATGCCCTTGGAACGGTTATGTTTTGTGTGCAGACGGAGGCCACATTGGAGCGGGCCCTTCTGGTCTGTGTGATTCCCTTTATCCCCTTTGACATTGGAAAGATGGTGATTGCCACAGGCTTGGGCCCTGTTTTGCGGGAGCGGCTGGTGAAAGCCAATATCCACCCGGAGAGCTGAACAGTTCCCCTTGCCCGCCGCCGCAGAGTAATTTTGAGGCGGCAGCCGTATTGTAAAGGTTTTTGAAATTTTTTCGGTGGGCCACTTCCCTTGGACTGACCTGAATTTGGAACAATATACTCCCTGCCACGACCAGAAATGGGGCCGGTCGGAACACAAAAAATACCCTCTTTTCATTTACATTGAATGAAAAGAGGGTATTTCTAATTGGTACATAAAGACGCTCATTTATTTCTGGCGTACCGCAGCACAACCTGTCATCTGGGTTCTAGGGCTTGTTTGAAACATGGAAAGGTGCCCGATGGCGAGAAATTTTTTCGCCAGACGAAGCCAATTTGACGCAGGAATACTGGATGTATTTCAAAAAAAATTGGCAAAGCATGGTGGAAAAAGAGCCGGCGTTTGGGCATGCTGACGTGTTTCCAACAAGCCCTAATCCTGTCTACATTGCGATGGACCTTTTGAAATCTATGTAATAATTGTAGTTGGCGATACTGTCACGAAACCCGGAAAGCCAACCTGAAAAATCTCTCGCCATATTAACGCTTCCTTCCATCAAAACCAGCAGTGGAAATGATTTTAAAAATATCCCTGTTCGTTTTTAGAAGTTCCTCAATAATGTTTCCAAACATATAAGCATCTGAGCGGTTGGTTTTTTCCTGCACCGCAAGCAGTTCCATTAACACATACAAAAACCCAACATCATATTCGCCATATTGATTAAGCGTTGTAAACTGTTCTATATTGATGGCTGTTTCTCCGTTTTGAATCAAGGCCTTCAGCGTTTCATAGTCATTGTTTTTAAGTGGCTGACAGGTATTCCAACAGGTTTGAATCGCAAGCAGATAGCGTTTTGCAAGCGCTTCATTCCCTTGCATTTTCATCAGCACATCCACTACCCAGTGGATGTGTTTTGGCGTTCTGACTCGGCTTCCCTCTTTCTGATATTTAATTACGATATCATGTTTCGACAGCTTCCCCTGAAACACATAAATGATGTATTCCTTAAAGGCAAATTCGATAATCGCTTTATCCGTACCTTTTTTTCTCATCTGTGTACCTTTTCGAATATCCATAACGGCCCCCTTCTGAAAATTAGAAATAAGCAGTTCCTTTACCTTACCTCTTGCTTTGCTGTTGCAATTGATCATCCGGGCAGCCTCCACACGTTTAATCTTATGAGAGGCATAAATATTGTCAAAAAAATTGTCCTCCCTTTGAGTATTTTTGGGATCTGAATTGCTTACAACCACCTTTGCACCCTTCTGGTGCATTTGATCAACAAATTTCGCAAGCTCAATCTGCGCCTGATCATCGAACAGCAATTCCGTATACGCCGTAAAGTTCGCGGTTTCGGTCAGTGGACGATATGGCGGATCAAAATACACAAAAGTGTGCTCATCTATGAACGCTGATGACTGGTGATAGTCACCACAGACAATTGTAACGTCTTGGAGCTTTTCAGAAACATTGCGCAGATTCATTTCATCACAAATGATTGGATTCTTATATGCTCCCATCGGAACATTAAATAAACCTCTTCGGTTCACGCGATAGAGTCCGTTAAAACAGGTTTTATTCAAAAATATCATTAACGCCGCTTTTTCAATGTTCTCAGTCTCATTGTTATTAATCTTCAAATCGTTAAATCGTTTCCGTTTGTCCATATAATAAACTTTACGGTCATTTGCTTTGAGCGGCACATATTCTGCCTGATACACCAAAAGCAGCGATATCAGGCTGTCAATGTTATCCCGAATCATGCAATAGGTATTGATAAGCTCCGCATTAATATCACTGATATAGACCTCGCGCAGATGATATCGGCTGAGAATATCAAACAAAACAGCGCCGCCGCCTACAAACGGCTCAGCATATTTTGTAATTTTATCATTAAACGGATAGTAGCTTTCAATTTCCTTCAGCAACTGTCCCTTGCCGCCGGCCCACTTTAAAATTGGTTTAACGGGTTTCATCTGCATGACTGCCAGCTTTTTACCCACTTGTTCTGCCAAAATATTCACCTTCTTATTGTAAAACTATTTTCTGATTTCTTTGGTGGAAGTATACCACACAGGGCCATTGTTCGCAATATGATTGATTCAGTTTGGACGTGTTCCATTGGCAGAATATAACGTGGGGCGGAGATCAGCCGCCTTTACCTTTTCATTAAAATATGATATGATTACCTGACTTGAAAAGGGGGGATCTCCATGGCAGACATTCGAAAGAACACCGTCCACACTCTGGACATCACCGGCTACACCGCCGAGGGAATGGGAGTTGCCCGTTTGGAGGGGCGGGTGGTTTTTGTGCCCTTTACCATCCGTGGGGAGCGGTGGGCTGTTCGCCTGGAGAAGGTAAACAAAAATGTGGCCTGGGGCAGGGGAGTGGAACTGCTGGTCCCATCTTCGGAGCGAATTGAGCCCGACTGCCCCCTGTACGGGAAGTGCGGCGGCTGCCAATTCCGCCACATGACTTATGGCGAAGAACTGCACGCCAAACGCCAGCGCATCGCCGACGCACTGGAGCGGGTGGGTCGCGTCAAGCTGGACCTGCCACCGGTACTGGGGGCGGAGATCCCGGATCGCTATCGGAATAAGGTACAGTTCCCGGTGTCTCAGGGGAGGCAGGGACTTTCGGTGGGCTATTACCGCCCGCGGAGCCACGACGTACTGGACGCTCCGGACTGCCTTCTTCAGCCTTGGGCGGTCACTAAGCTGCGGGAGGCGTTCCAGGGGTGGATGGAGGCGCATAGAGTTCCCGCCTATGAGGAAGAATCGGGGAAGGGCTTGATCCGCCACCTTTATGTTCGGACCAGCAGCCGGGGCGAGTGCCTGGTGTGCGTGGTGGCCAACGGGGAACGCCTGCCCCGGGAGGAGGCACTGGTGGAGGTGCTGCGCCAGGCGGAGCCCCGGCTGGCAGGGGTGATTTTTAACGCCAACACCAAAGACACCAACGTGATTTTAGGGGATAGCTATCGTACTTTGTGGGGCCGCGATTGGTTGGAAGAGGAATTATGCCAGCTGAATTTCCGCCTGTCCGTTCCTTCCTTTTTCCAGGTTAACCGGGCTCAGACCCAGCGGCTGTACAGCGTCGCCCTGGACTTCGCCCAGCTTTCCGGAACTGAGACCGTTCTGGATTTGTACTGTGGCATTGGCACCATATCCCTTGCTTTGGCAAAGCGGGCCGGGCGGGTAATCGGAGCGGAAATCGTGCCCCAGGCCATTGAGGACGCCAGGGAGAACGCCCAGCGCAACAAGATTGATAATGCGGAGTTTTTCTGCGGTGACGCCGGGGCTGTGGCCCGGCATCTGGCCGAAGAGGGCCTGCAGCCTCAGGTTATCTCCGTGGACCCGCCGCGCAAGGGCCTGGCCCCAGATGTACCCGAAATTTTGACCGGCATGGCTCCGGATCGCATTGTCTATGTCTCTTGTGATCCGGCCACTCTGGCCAGGGATGTGAACCGCTTTGCTGCATGGGGCTATAACGCCGTCAAGGCCCAGGGGGTGGATTTGTTTCCAAGGACCGCGCATGTGGAGACGGTTGTTCTTCTTTCCAAGGGAGAAATCGACTCGCAGAAGGTCAGAGTGGAGTTCTCTTTGGAGGATATGGATATGTCGGGCTTCCAGAAGGGCGCGACTTATGGGGAGATCAAGGCGTATGTGCTGGAGAAGTTCGGGCTGAAAGTCTCCAGCCTGTATATCTCCCAGGTCAAACGAAAATGCGGGCTGGAAGTAGGAGAAAATTATAACCAGGCAAAGTCGGAAAACGCGAAGGTTCCCACTTGCCCGCCGGAGAAAGAAAAGGCGATTAGGGCTGCGCTAAAATATTATAAAATGTTTTGAGGTGGTAACAATAAAAAACCAATATATGTTTTTCACGGAACAGATTTTTGAGGGCATCGATTTAAGTGGATACAGTAAAACAGATATATCTATTCCGCGTACAAATGTCCATATTTATGGATTTGAATGCAAGAAAACAGATAGCTACAATGACAGCCTGTCTATGGCTAAAAAGCTAGATGAATTGACGCAAAATCTGACTGATAAATACGGCAGCTTATTCCGAGTAGTTAGTAGTGAAAGTTCCCAATTTTTTTGCAGTCAGATATATCCTCTGATCGTCAGCTTTGAAACAAAGCTACGATATGCACTATATGTTTCACGTTCTCTTTTTGAAAATGGAAATGTAAACGGAGAATCATTTCAATATTCTGTGGGGAAAAAGCAAAAGGACATTGAAGAAACCGATTTTGGTGAAATATATGAAGCAGTTTTCACTGACAAGGATTTTCAAGGAAAAGTTAGCAATATTAACGGGAGAAAACTTACGAAAGCGGATTTGATCAAAAAAATACAGGAAATCGATGAAAATAGTGTATGGCCTCCTTGGAGTTTTTTGTTGTATATTGTCAAGGATCGTCCGCAGAGCGCTTTCGATCCCTTCCAAACGGTATTCGGGTATTTCCTGGACAAGGCAGTCGTTCAAATTTTCGATGTAATCCTTTACGATACCTTCGGCCGCATGGGCCTTGGGCGTCAGAACGATATGCTTTTTGCGGTTATCGTCTTTGCCATTTTCATTTTGACATACCCGTTTTTCCTCAGCTCTTTCAGCGTTCTGGAAATGGACGACCGGGTAAAGCCCACTCTCTCGCACAGCTCTGTGGAGCAGACGCAAGAGGAATCCATTAAAAAAATTTCGTTCAGCAGGAACGCCTGTGCGAAGGTCATCTCATTTGCTGCCAGCTCCTCGCTTTCATAGAGGCCCAGGCAGATGTTGATTTGCCGAAGCGTCAACAGCAGATTCCCATCAGACATTTCACACCACCCTTTCTTTTGCGGCATTGTTTGGTTTGTGACTGTTCGGCAGACAATTTTTACTGGCGCTACCGTCTATTATACTCATTTTCTCTTGATTGTTAATTTAAAAAATGTTATAACATATAAAGGAATTTTATCAATCGGCGGAGGGATTGTTTGAACACCTTTCAACTTGCTTGCTTTTTGACCGTGGCGGAAACGCTCAGCTTTGCGAAAGCCGCGAAACAGCTCAATGTTACACAACCGGCTGTCACCCATCAGATTCACTCTTTGGAGGCGGAGTTGAACGCCCAGCTATTCAAACGCACCACTCGTTCTGTAGAGATCACCCAGGAAGGGCTGATTTTTTTGAACGACGCAAAAAATGTTCTGAATATCATTACTCTGGCAAAAAAGCGATTCGAGGAGCCTGTGGTGGATGAACGGCAGTTCTTTTCGATAGGTTGTCACAGCCACAATGAACTGTACCTGTTGCCTGGGATACTGCGGCAAATGGCAGATTTCTGTCCGATGCTGAATCCAGTGTTTCAGGTTGTACCTTTCCAGCATTTGTACCAACTGCTGGACGAGGAAGCGGTCGATGTGATCATCGCCTTTCAAGAAAAAGACCGGAAAATAGATGGCATTTACAAGGAACTGGCTCAGGTCCGCATTGCCGGCATTTTGCCCGCCGGTCATCCGCTGGCAAAAAAAGAACTGCTGGATGAGGACGATCTCCGAACCCAGAGACTGCTCCTTCTGGACCCGCAGAGATGCCCCGATAGCTTGAATGCCATTCAACAAAAACTGGCAACAAGAAGGAGCGTTTCCGATCTGTTTATGTGTGGTTCAGCCGATGCCTGCATCGTACTGGCCAAGGCGGGGTTTGGGATCGCTGTCCAGCCCGACTTTCCGTCCCTGCGGGACCCCGCCCTGGCCTACATTCCAATCAAAGATGTGGAACCGCTGTCCTATGGGGCATACTATAAAACCACATCAGGGAAACCCCTGCTGAAAGTTTTTCTCCAGCTATGCAAAGAGTATTTTTCTTCCTTGGATTAACTTATCAAGCGGAAGGGATCGCTGATTTTTGGCAATCCCTTCCACTTAATTGATAAAATATCTTTATAGGATATTAAGAAATATGAACAATAAATTAGCACTCTCGTGTTGACAGTGCTAATCTCGGCAGCTATACTATGAGCATAACCACAAACCAAGCGCGGTGTAAAAACCGCAAGTCTGAAAGGAGAAATTTTTATGCTGACCCCTTATCTAATGGCAAAGAATATGTTGGATGAGCTGGCCGAGTCCGCTTTCAGCGCGAATACCCTGCGGGGCATGATGAACACGGACATCAAGGAGAGCGACCAGGGCTACGAGCTGGACATCGACCTGCCCGGCGTCCACAAGGAAGACCTCTCCGCCGAGCTGAAAGACGGCTACCTCTGCATCAGCGCCACGGTGGAGCAGACGCACAACGACAGCGTCCAGAATGAGCGATATCTGCGCCGGGAACGCTTCATTGGCTCCTGCCGCCGCAGCTTTTATGTAGGGGACAAGGTCAAGCAGGAGGACATCCATGCCAAGTTTGAAGACGGCATCCTGCGCCTGTTCATCCCCAAGGTGAGCCAAGTGGCCCAGATTGAACAGAAGAACCTGATTGCCATTGAAGGTTAAACAGCGTCCCTGGTTTCGCCGAAAATAGCGTAACCAGGGACGTTTCCTGTGCGGAGGTTTCACGATAGCACCAATAAAATAACGATACCCGACAAATCAAAGAACTGGTTCGGGGCAGTGTCGAGGGAACCCTCAATGAGCGATTGGAGGTGGAAGCGGAAAAACTGACTCAAGCGGCCCAGTATGAACGCAGTGAGGTCCGTCAGGGATACCGCGGCGGTGGAACCTCACCACCACCTCGGGAGACGTCACATTCCATGTCCCTCGCTTGAAAGGAGTGTCGTTTGAAACGGCGATCATAGAGCGGTATCGCCAGCGGGAGAGCAGCGTAAAGGAAGCGCCTTCTTCTGCCCGCTGTGAACCAGCTTCGTCTTTACAGTAATTCCAGCAGATGTGGATGCGCCTCATGCTGTTGGGAGCTTATCTGACAGCCGCACCGAAATCATGGACGCCGCATTTTTCTCCACCGAGTTGAGGATAAATCCGGCCAGATCGCAGGCGTAAAAATCTCCTGTTGTTTCCAGCCCTCGTTCAAGGATACAGCGGTTGAGGGCGGCATAACCTGCGGAGATGTCCCAATGGCCCCGGCAGCAGAGGTACAGATAATTCCCGGCGGGCTTCTCCTTATAATAGGGGAAGTCCGCTTTTTCTTTGATTCGGGTATAGAGGTGGCTGATGGCCCCTGGCCCGCCCTGCTCCCCCGGCTGGTGGATGGCCCCCAACTGGAAGTCGGTCTGTATTCCGTATTGGCTGCACAGTGCCCGGCACCGCTCCAGCACAGCGATCAGCAGTTCTTCCTCGCTGGCCTCCAGAGGCATCAGTCCCTCCAGCTCTCCCACCGGGAGGGCCAACATGTGCTCCCGTTCAAACCAAGCGCTCTGCGGAACCATGTCCGGCCCCGGTCCAAACTCCAGATTGCGCAGAGCGCCGGACAGCACAAAGTCCATGTGCTCCAGCTTCTGCCGCTCTGCTTCTAGGCGGACCCGCTGTTCCCGCAGCAGCTTCAGCGTTTTGGCGGCGTCCTGTCCCTGGAGGCAGCGGCGGATCTCCTCCAGGGGCGTGCCCGTCTGGCGGAAGATAGAGATGGCGTAAAAGTCGTAGAACTGCTCCACATCGTAGTAAAAATAGCCGTTATTCCCCTGGCGGGCCGGGAGGAGCAGTCCTATATCCTTGTAGTGCCGCAGGGTCTCTTTAGTGGTGCCGCACAGGGCGGCGAAAGCCCCGGCGGTCAGCCATCCTTTTTTGCGTTCCATAAAAATTTCCTCCAAAAAGTTCAAAACGCCTCTTGACCGTGTGGCGGCCACACGGTTTATGATACTCCCTGTCAGAAATAATTGCAAGTCCGTTGGACAACAATATTAAAAAACAGGAGGTTTTCGATATGAATTTTGGATGCAGCAGTTTTTCCTGGAGGACAGAGGACGGACGGCACCTTTTGGGTCGAACCTATGACCAGTTCGGAGATCTGACGGCCAACCGAGTTGTCAGCGTACCCCAAGGAGCTTTCTGCGCCCCTGGACTTCACAGGGAGGGGGCGGCCCCCGGCGAATATAGCTACACCGGTATGGCGGTACTGGGCTTTGGGGAGCCCATTCTGGTGGACGGGGTAAGCTCCGCCGGGCTGATGGGGGCACTGCTCCACTTTCCGGAGTATGCAGTCTATGAGGAAAATGCCGGGCCGGGCAGAACAGCCGTCCACCCGGGCCGTCTGCTGGCCTGGCTGTTCAGTCGGTGCGCCAGCGTGGAGGAGGCCGTGGAGGCTTTGGATGGGATTACTTTGGTGGACGAGCCCATTCAAGGGAAGCCCTTGTCCGCTCACTTTATCCTCAGCGACCGGGCGGGGGAGACGGTTATCATCGAGCCAGAGGAGGGCGGCCTGACCGTTCACCGGGAGACCATTGGCGTGCTGACGAACAGTCCGGACTACCGCTGGCAGAGGACCAACCTGCGTAACTTTGTGGGAGTTACCAATCTGCCCAAGGCCTCTCAAACCATCGCTGGGCACGAGATCCGGGAGTTTGGAGAACGCCTCGGCGGCGGCTCGGGCCTGCCGGGAGATTACTCCTCCCCCTCCCGTTTTGTGCGGCTGGCCTTCATGAAGGAGTTTGCCGTTCTGGGGAAGGAGGAACTGGACGGGGTATCCCGGATGTTCCGGGCTTTCGCTCCAGTAGACATCCCCGAGGGGCTGGCAAAAGCTGACCCCAATTACGACGTGTATGAGCAGACCCTCTGCACCAGCGTCATGTGCGCTGAGAGTGGTATCTACTACTTTGCCCC
>JAAWCR010000242.1 GCA_022793355.1 Lawsonibacter sp.
CGGTTTGTGACGCCGCCCATGCAGCACGTGACCATCGAGCTGACCAGCTGCCTGTGCGACTTCAGCGACGGGGAGCATCTGACGGTGTACAGCACATCCCAGACCGTGTTTCAGGAGCGGCGGATCTTGGCGGAGATTCTGGGCATGAAGGAGAGCGATGTGCGCTTTAGTAAGCCTGTGGTGGGCGGTGGTTTCGGTGCGCGGCAACAGCTGCATGCCCAGCATGTAGCTGCCCTGATGTCGAAAAAACTGCGCCGGCCGGTCAACCTGAGCTACACCCGGGAGGAGGACCTGTACTCGGTGGTCCGGCACGGATCGGACGTGGATCTGCGGCTGGGGGCCAGTAAAGATGGGAAGCTGAAGCTGTTTGACACCAAGTACCGCCTGAACGCGGGCCCCTTTACCACCCACAGCCCTACAGTGGTGGCTGCTGCGGCCCGGAAGCTGCAATACAATGTGCCCAACTACTTCTTTGATGGAATCAGCGTGTTTACCGACCACATCACCGGCGGTGCGTTCCGGGGGTATGGAAACTCCCAGCTGACCTTCGGGCGGGAAATCCTGATGGATCGCATGGCTGAGAAGCTGGGGATGGATCCGGTGGAGTTTCGGCTGAAAAACCACGTGCGGGTAGGGGAGTGCTTCCCCTGCGCGTCCATCCCGGTAAGCAGCAACGGAATTGAAGCCTGCGCCCGGCGCTGCCAGGCCATCCAGGCGGAGATCGATGCCAAATCCCCACGGATAGATAATGAGGAAATCCGGCAGGCGTGGGGAATTGCGTTCAGCTGCCATGGGTCAGGCCCTTCCTCAAAAGAGGGCCTGAGCTCGGCGATAGTCCTGCTCAATGACGACGCCACCGTGCAGCTGCTGGTGGGCTCCAGCGATATCGGCCAGGGGAGCGAGACGATGGAAAGCCAGATCGCCGCCGAAAGCTTGGGCATCCCGCTGAGCAGTGTGCGGATCACGGCGGCGGACACCCTGCTGACCCCCTACGACACAGGTACCTTCGGCAGTAGCCAGACGTTCATCTGTGGAAACGCGGTAACTCGGGCCTGCAAGGACCTAAAGGAGAAGCTCCTGGCTCAGCTCCGGGCCATCTACCCGGACAGCCAGGTGGAGGAGCGGGAGCACCACTACCGCATCCGCACCGGCGGTGAGGAGCGGGATCTGAGCTTCGAGGAAGCAGTACATGAGGTGATGTTCGATGTGAAAGGCGGCGTCATGATCGGCAGCGGAACCTACAAGGCTGCGGCCTGTCCCAACCCGTTCTCGGTGTGCTTCGTGAAGGCGGAGTACCACAAAAAGCGCAACGCCATCCGTCTGCTGGATATCATCGAGGTGGTGGATGTGGGCACGCCCATCAACCGCATGACGGTAGCTGGCCAGCTGGAGGGCGGTATTGCCCAGGGCGTAGGCTATGCCTTGTATGAACGGCTGGAGATAAACCCGCGCAGCAAGCGTACGCTGTCGTCCGATCTGCTGCACTACCGGATTCCTCAGATGGACGACATGCCCCAGACCTACGTGGACATGGTGGACAGCTACGACCCCTATGGTCCCTTGGGCGCCAAGAGCGTGGGTGAACTGGCGACGGTGCCGGTGGCGCCCGCCATTGTGAACGCGGTGCGCCATGCCAGTGGACAGGAGCTGAACAGCCTGCCGCTGTGTGACAAGTTCTTGATTTTGCCCAGTGGCCGGAAGGAGGAGAAATGAGTATGCCGGTGAAGATCGCTGCGCAGGCGCCGCAAACCCAACG
>JAAWCR010000209.1 GCA_022793355.1 Lawsonibacter sp.
GTACGACCTGCGCAAGGCTCAGGAACGGGCCCATTTGCTGGAGGGCCTGCTGATTGCCCAGGACAATATCGACGAGGTTATCCGCATCCTTCGCAGCAGCTATGACAACGGCAAGGAGCGGCTGATGGAGCGCTTTGGGCTGGACGACGTTCAGGCACAGGCCATCTGCGATATGCGGCTGATCTCCCTCCAGGGGCTGAACCGGGAGAAGTTGGAGGCGGAATATAAGGAGTTGGAGGAGCGGATTGCCTACTTCAACCAGCTGCTGGCCTCGGAAGAGATGCTGCGAGGAGTCTTGAAGGACGAGCTTACCGTCATCCGGGACAAGTACGGCGACGACCGGATCACCGAAATTCAGGATGTGGAGGACGAAATTGACATCGAAGACCTGATTGAGGAAGAACAATGCGTCTTTACCCTCACTCAGGCGGGCTATATCAAGCGCACCCCGGCCAGCGAATATACCGCCCAGTCCAAGGGCGGCATGGGCAAGAAGGGCATCACTACCCGGGAAGAGGACTATGTGGTGGACGTGTTCACCGCCTCCACCCACGACTATATTTTGTTCTTTACCGACACCGGCAAGGTGTACCGTAAAAAGGGCTATCAGATTCCCGAGAGTGGAAAGACCGCCAAAGGCACCAACATTATCAACATCCTCCAGGTGGAGCAGGGCGAGCGGATCCAGGCCATGCTCCATTACCGGGAGATGGAAAAAGAGGAGCTGTACCTGTTCATGGTCACCCGCCAGGGCACGGTGAAGCGGCTGCCCGTTCAGACCCTGAAGAATCTACGCAACAACGGTATCCGCGCCCTGCGTTTGGACGAGGGGGACGAGCTGGTCAGTGTCCGGGAAACCGACGGAACCATGAAAATCCTCATCGCTACCCACAACGGCATGGCGGTCTGCTTCGACGAAAACGACGTGCGCCCCATGGGCCGGGACGCCGTGGGCGTCCGGGGCATCCGCCTCCGGGCGGGAGACTATGTGGTGGGCGCCGCCCGGGCCATTGAGGGCAAAACTGTGCTGTCCATCACGGAAAAGGGTTTTGGCAAGCGCACCCCCGTGGAGGAATACCGCATTACCAACCGGGGCGGCCTGGGAATCAAAAACTATATGGTCACCGAAAAGACCGGCCCCATCGTAGGAATTAAGGTGGTGGACGGCTCTGAGGACCTGTTGCTGGTCACTCAGGCGGGCATCCTGATCCGTACCCATGTGGACGCCATCAAGCAGTGCGGCCGCTCCACCCAGGGCGTGATTGTTATGCGTTTTAAGGAGGAGGGAGACAAGGTAATCTCCTTGGCCCTGGCCGACCGGGAGGAGGCCGGAGAGAGCTCCGAAGCCGAGGTCCAGGACGCTCAGGCATAATGCGGAGGGGGCTGCGATATGGGAAGCATGGTGATGTCCACGGTTATGATGTTTATTCCCCGGCATGTTGTGTTTCTCTTTTTAGCTATTTGCTGCATCGGCTTCTTTGGCATTTACGTCCCCTACAATGAGAGCAAAAAGAAGGGGGAAGCCTGGCGGCCCCTGCGGTGGCTGACGAAAAAAAAGTTGGTTCGCAAGAAGCCGAGGAGAGAATTTGACCGCGTTTCAGCCGGTAAACCTGGCAGTCAGCGGCAGCTGGAACAACTGGAGACCATGAAGAAGGCTGGCCTGATAACCGACCGGGAGTACCAGCAAAAGAAAAACGATATTTTTGGAGAGCTGTGAACATGAAGGGTCAGAAACAAAGGAGGTGTGAAAGTATGAAACTGGCAAACGCCCTGTCCCAGCGGTCCGAGCTGCAAACGAGGATTCGTCAGCTGGAACGCCGGCTGAACAACAACGCCCTGGTGCAGGAGGGGGAACAGCCCGCCGAGGACCCCATGGAGCTGCTGCGGGAGCTGGAAGCGGACTATGCCCGGCTGGAGGAGCTGGTCTCCGCCATCAACCGTACCAACAACACCACAGAGACAGAGGACGGGAGTACCTTATCCGATCTGCTGGCAAAGCGGGATTGCTTGAAGGGAAAGCTGTCCGCCCTGCGCAATTTTCTGGACAACGCCAGCGCTCTGGTCCGCCGCCACAGCGCCAGCGAAATCAAGATTAAGAGCACCGTGAATGTCCGCCAACTGCAAAAGCAGATGGACGGCCTGTCCAAAGAGCTGCGGGAGCTGGAGGAAACTATCCAGGAGAAGAACTGGACCACCGAACTGCTGTAACATTTTTGGTTGCGCGAAAGGCGGGCGTCAAGCCCTACTGTGCCGGGGCCAATTGGCACATCGTATGGGAGCGGGCGGGGCCCTGCTTAGCCGGGTTCGAACCCTGGCTTCTTATCAGGCCCGTTACTGTTACACCGGTACGATTATGTCTTTGAGACGCTTATTTTTATAACCGGACGTCGATTTTGTGCGGGAGGGTTTGGGGAATTTATGAAAACTGTCACCATCTACACCGACGGGGCCTGTTCCGGCAACCCAGGCCCCGGGGGCTGGGGGGCCATTCTGATGTATGGCGCCCACAAAAAAGAGCTGTCCGGGGGGGAACCGCAGACCACCAACAACCGCATGGAGCTCACCGGGGTGATTACCGCCCTGGAGGCACTAAAAGAGCCCTGCGTTGTGGAGCTGTACTCGGACAGCAAGTATGTCATCGACGGCCTGGGCAAGGGCTGGGCCAAGGGCTGGCGGGCCCGAGGCTGGGTAAAGTCGGACAAAAAGCCTGCCCTCAACCCCGATCTTTGGAGCCGTCTGCTGGATTTGTGTGAAAAGCATACTGTCAACCTCCACTGGGTCAAGGGCCACGCGGAAAACGAGTTTAATAACCGCTGCGACCAGCTGGCGGTGGCAGAGAGCCAAAAGTATAAATAGTTCTTCAGGCTGGAGAGCCTTAACATAAAGAGAAAGAAGGAACGTATTATGGGCAAATTTGTAATCTCCAAGGCCAAGAGCGGTGAATTTACCTTTAACCTGAAGGCGGGCAACGGAGAAGTTATTCTCACCGCTTCCGAGAGCTATACCAGCATGTCCGGCTGCCAGGGGGGCATCGCCTCCGTGCAGAAAAACGCCCTGGCCCACGTGGAGGACCAGACGGTGGAGGGCTTTGAGAAGCTGACCCACCCCAAGTTTGAGGTCTATCAGGACAAGGCCGGGGAGTTCCGCTTCCGCCTCAAGGCCAAGAACGGGGAGAACATCGGCAAGAGCGAGGGCTATAAGGCCAAGGCCAGCTGCATGAACGGCATTGCCTCTGTGGGCAGGAATGCCCCGGACGCAACGATTGAGGAGCCCAAAGAGGAATAAATCTCTCAAAAGCGCAAAAAGCCCAGAACCGTTTTGGTTCTGGGCTTTTGAATCTATTCCTGATCTTTCGCGTCGGCAATGGTGTCCAGCAGATTGCAAAGCTCCTCCACAGAGTAGGTGTCTTTACCGCTGTTTTTCAGCAGCCGGCGCAGGTCATAGAGGACAGCCTTCTGTGTGTCTTTGCGCTCCTGTTCAGTCCCTATGTTTTACACCTCCTTTCCGGTGTTTTTTTGCCTCTTCCGATAACAGATATCCCGGTTGCCGCAGGTGGCGCACCCCCGGCCGCACCCCCGCTTCTTGCCGTAGTCGTTGTACAGCAGAATCGCGATGGGGATGCCGATTACCGCCACCGCAAACAGTCCAATGGCGAAGGCTTCCATAGGCGAACCTCCTCAGTCGAAATAAAACATTTCCTCGAACTTCTTATCCAGGGCGATGCACAGCACCAAGGCCAGCTTGGCGGTGGGGTTAAACTGGCCTGTCTCAATGGAACTGATGGTCTGCCGGGAGACGCCCACCAGCTTGGCCAGGTCCCCTTGGGACAGGGACCGCTCCGCCCGAGCCACCTTTAACCGATTTTTCAGGACCAACTGGTCGTCCATGCCCTCACCATCCCTGTGAGAAATATTTTACCACATAAAACACCAGAATGACAAGGGAAATTATCATGGTAATCAAATCGGAGCGATCCTTCCGCTTGGTCAGCCGGTAGAGGCGGCTGCTGACGCAGGAGGTCCAAAACATGATAAATATGGTGTCAGAGGGCAAATTATGGAGCCTGTTGTATGAGTACAGGATGATTCCTGCCATCAGTGTAAAGAACAGGCTGAAGGACTCCCCCTCGATGCGGATGGTCCGCTCCATCTCGTCCTGATTTTTGTTTTCCCTGCGGCTTTTTTCCAAAACTTTGTCTTTGTCCATTGAGATGACTTCCTTTCAAAATTCCCGGTATTGGTCCAATCGTGACCTTCCTCCGTTGAAGATATCATAGCACAGCGCAGCTATAATGTCAAGTATACTTGTCAAAAAAGCAATGAAACTTGGCAGAACAGAATGGACTTGCCTTTTCCCCCAAAAGACGGTACAATAATCAAAACGCGGAAGGAGGGAAAAGCCATGTTTGAGGATTTATTGTATCTGCTGCGGCGAAATGGGCTAAAGGTCTCGCTGACAGAGTGGATGGCTCTGATGGAGGGACTGCACAAGAATCTGCATGACGCCAGTTTCACCGGCTTTTACCATCTGTGCCGCTGTCTGCTGGTGAAGAGTGAGGCAGACTTCGATGCCTTCGACCGCACCTTTTTAGAGTATTTTAAGGACGTCCCCTTTCAGCAGGAGGTGTCCAAAGAGTTATTAGAGTGGCTAAATAAACCAGAGGTATTATCCGACTACGCCAACTGGGACGAGATTCAGGCCCTGAAAAACCTGGGCCTCACCGAGGAAGAGATCGAGCGGATGCTGAAGGAGCGCATGGCGGAGCAAAACGAGGAGCACAACGGGGGCAGCTATTGGGTGGGCACCCACGGCATGTCGGTTTTTGGAAACTCCGGCCTGTCCCCCAAGGGCATTCGGGTGGGGGGCCAGTCCATGTACCGCCGGGCCTTCCGGGTGGCGGGGGAGCGGAAATTCCGCGATTTCCGCCGGGACAACACCCTGGACACCCGCCAGTTTCAGGTAGCCCTGCGCCATCTGCGGCAGTATTCCGGCCTGGTGGACCTCCCCCCTACCGAGTTCGATGTGGACAACACCATCAAGGACACTGCGGACAACGGCGGCGTCTTAAAGGTGCGGTACAAGCGCCCCCGGGAGAACACGGTGAAGGTGCTGCTCCTGATGGATTCCGGAGGCTCCATGGACTACTACGCCCAGTTGTGCTCGGCGCTGTTCCAGGCGGTGTCCAAGTCGGGGCACTTTAAGGATTTGAAGGTTTACTACTTCCACAACTGCCCCTATGGCCGGCTGTATCAGGACCCCACCCTCATGTCCCGAAACAGCCTGCCCACCGACTGGGTGCTGTCCAACCTCCCCGGGGACTACAAGCTGATTTTTGTAGGGGATGCCCAGATGGCTCCCTATGAGCTGATGGGGGGCTGGTACGGCCGGAGTCGGGAGGCGGCCGGGCCCCAGTGCGGCATGGACTGGCTGCGTCTGCTCAAGGGCCGGTTCCGCCACGCTGTCTGGCTCAATCCCAGCCGCCGTCCCGACTGGGGGGCCTACTGGTCCCAGACCTATGATACCATTGCCCAGGAATTTCCCATGTTCCCTCTCACGGTAGACGGCCTGGAGGAGGGCATGAAAAAGTTGCTGACCAGATAAAGGAACCCCCCTGGAGCTCGCTCCAGGGGGATTTCCTATGGGGGCTACGCCCCGCTGTCCAATATTTTGGCGTAGTCCTCTACTACCTGCCGGGCAGCCCGGAGGGGGTCCTCTCCCCTGGCAAGGCGGAAGGAGAAGCGGGGGACATCCCCGGGCATGAGGAGCAGGCGCTTATTGTACTTATCCTGTGCGCACAGGGCGGAGAAGGGCTCCAAACGAAATTCATCCAGGGCAAAGACCAGCTTATCCCCTTTCTGGGCCAGATCGTTGATCCGGCACTGGGCGGCGGTAGCCCGAAGGAGAGCCACTGAAATCAGGTTGTTCACCGGTCTGGGGGGCTCGCCGTAGCGATCTATCAATTCGTCTACCAGCTCGTCTGCCTCCGTCTCGCTGCGCACCGCGGCGATGCGGCGGTACAGATCCATCCGCTGCTCCGGCGAGGGGATATATTTGTCCGGAATGGACGCGGACACGCTCAGGTTGGCGGCGCACTCGGTTCGGGTGGGCAGGGGCTGGCCCTGTTCCAGCAGAACCGCCTCCTCCAGCAGCTTGAGGTACATGTCATAACCCACACTGAGAAGGAATCCGCTCTGCTCCGGGCCCAGCACATTGCCCGCCCCCCGGATTTCCAGGTCCCGCATGGCAATCTTGAAGCCGGAGCCGAATTCGGCAAATTCCCGAATCGCCTCCAGCCGCTTGGAGGCCACCTCACTGAGCACCTTTCCCCGGCGGTAGGTGAGGTAGGCGAAAGCCCGGCGGCTGGACCGGCCCACCCGGCCCCGGATCTGATGGAGTTGGGCCAGGCCCAGCCGGTCGGCGTCCTCCATGATAAGGGTGTTCACATTGGGCAGATCAATTCCCGTCTCAATGATGGTGGTGCATACCAGCACGTTCAATTCCCCGTCGGTCATCTGGGCCATCACGTCGTCGATGGCCTCCTGGGTCATCCGGCCGTGGGCCACACCCACAGCCGCCTCCTCCCCCAGCAGTGTCTGGATGCGGGCGGCGCACCGGTCAATGGTCTCGACACGGTTATGAAGGTAAAATACTTGCCCCCCTCGATCCAGCTCCCGGCGCATAGCGTCGGCCAGAAGATTCCAGTCGTGTTCCAGCACATAGGTCTGCACTGGCTGGCGGTCGGCGGGGGGCTCCTCCAGGGTGGACATGTCCCGGATGCCGGAGAGGGCCATATTCAGCGTCCGGGGGATGGGGGTGGCGGACAGGGTGAGCACATCCACCTGTTGAAAGTTCTCCTTCAGCTTCTCCTTGTGCTGCACCCCAAACCGCTGTTCCTCGTCTACCACCAGCAGCCCCAGGTCCTTAAAACGGACGTCCTTATTAAAAAGCCGGTGGGTGCCGATGAGAATATCCACCTCGCCGTGTTCCACCCTGCGCAGGGTCTCCTTCATCTGGGCGGGGGTGCGGAAGCGGGACACCACGTCGATGTTGACAGGGTACTTCTGGAACCGGCGCAGGGCGTTGAGGTAGTGCTGGCGGGCCAACACCGTGGTGGGCACCAGAATAGCCGCCTGCTTGTTGTCCAGCACGCACTTCATCATGGCCCGAAAGGCCACCTCGGTCTTGCCGTAGCCCACGTCGCCGCACAGCAGCCGGTCCATGGGGGTGGGCCGCTCCATGTCCCGCTTGATCTCCTCAATGCACCGAAGCTGGTCGTCGGTCTCGGTGTATTCAAACTGCTCCTCAAATTCCCTCTGCCAGGGGGAATCGGGGGCAAAGGCATAGCCCGGCTGGCGCTGGCGCTGGGCGTAGAGCTGAATAAGCCCCTTTGCCAAGTCCTGCACCGCTTTTTTGGCCTTTTTCTTGGCCTTCTCCCACTCCTGGCCCCCCAGACGGTTGAGCTTTTTGGTCTCGTTGGCGTCCTCTCCCCCGCCGATATACTTGCTCACCAGGTCCAGCTGCGTGGCGGGAACATAGAGCACGTCACTGCCCGCGTAGGCGATTTTCACATAGTCCTGCTCAATGCCCTCCACCGGCATCTTCACAATGCCCACATACCGGCCAACCCCGTGGTGCTCGTGGACCACCAGGTCTCCGGGGGTGAGGTCGGCGTAGGATTTTAGCTTCTGCCGGTTGGTGGCGTCCTTCCGGGCGCGGGGCTTTTTTCCGGCGGCCTTCTCCCCCTCGGTGAGGACGGCCAGTTTCATCTCCGGGTACTCAAACCCGCTGGAAAGCCCGCCCACGGTAATGATAATCTGTCCCGGCTGGGGCAGGGCCTTGAGCTGGAAATCCACAGAGGCCTTGATTTTCTGCTCCCGGAGGAGGGTTTGCAGATCAATGGCCCGCTGCTCCCCGGACACCAGCACCAGGGCGGCAAAGCCGCTGCTCTGGTAGTGGGCCAAATCCTGCACCGCTGTCTCCAGGCTGGCCAGGAAGGGAGGCAGCTGCTTGGCGGTGATGGACAGGAGGGTTTTGGGCGGGGTGGGATAGCTGGAGGTGGTAAAGGAGTCCAGATAGACCACCGGCCAGTCCTCCAAACGGCTGAGGAGCTGGGGAAAGGTGCGGGCCAGCTCGCCGCAGGAGCCGTCCAGCTCCCCCTGCTCCAGGAGGGATTTAACATCCTCCTCCAACTGCCACTGGTAGGATTTTGCCCGGTCGGCCACCCGGGCGCACTGGTCAAAGACAACGCAGGCGTCATGGGGGAGATAGTCGGCGGCGGTGGCCAGATCTGGGTAGATAAGAGCCAGATACCGGTCCAGGGCGGGGAAAGTCCGGCCTTGAGAAATGGCCTCGCCGTCCTGTTCCAGAGTTTGAGCCAGCGCCTTATTGCCGCTTTGCAGTGCCTTGGCGGCTAATTTAGATAACCTTCCCTTCAGCTTTGCCGGTCCCCCGGGGGCCAGCTGGGGCAGCACCTCGGCGGCAGGAAGGAGCAGGGCCGCCTCAAGGTTCTCCGTCCGCCGCTGGGTAGCCGGGTCAAAGACCCCCATGGCGTCCACCTCGTCCCCAAAGAACTCCGCCCGGACCGGCTGGGCCATTCCGGGGGAAAATACGTCCAGAATTCCCCCTCGCAGGGCGAACTGGCCTACTCCCTCCACCTGTTCGCACCGGACATACCCGGCGGCGGCCAGCCCCTCGGCCAGCTCGTTCAAATCGCAGACCGAACCCACCTTCAATTCCCGGCAGCAAGCCCGCAGAGTCTCAGGGGGGATGGTGCGCTGAAGCAGCCCTTCCACCGCGGCCACCAGGAAGGGGTGCTTTCCTTCGGACAGTTCCCGCATCAGAGCCAGGCGCCGGTGCTCCCACTGCCGGGAGACGGAAGCGGCGTTGTGAAAGATAAAATCCCGGGGGCCCAGCACCGGGACAGAAACTCCGGCGAAGGCGCCCAGGTCCCGGGCCAGCTTCTGCCCCTCCGTCTCGTCGGCGCACACCACCACCACGGGACGTTGGGCAAGCAGCCCGATGGCGGCGGCGGTGTGACAGCGGTGAATGGCCGCCGCGCCGGACAGGACCGCGGGAGAGCGGCCACCCTCCAGGGCGGAGAGGAGCTGTTGAAATTCCGGAAGGCGGCTGAAGGCGGCAGTCAAAAGTTTCACGTGAAATACCTCATTTTTCAATATACAAATTGTAAAATTTCCGTTGCTGTAAGCAGAAAGCTGATTCTTCCAGCAGATTGCGTATCCATAAAAGATATGCCGCGCAAAATGTTCTTATATCCTGTCTGCTTCGGATTTTATTAAAGGGCCGGCAGAACGGATACAAAAAGCATCTCAACCTTTGTAGAGCAAAGAGTTGGGATGCTTTTTCATATTGCTTCCGTCTTTACGTGATTCGATAGTCCTGGCCGAATTGGAGCCGGCCGAAATCAATCTGGCGTCCCCGGGGCGGACCTGCGGGGGCCTCCCCTTCCTCGTCGTACTCCTCATACGCCTCCTCGTCCAGGGGGAGGTCCATCTCCTCCTGTTCCGGGGGCAGGACGGGACCGAACTCAGCGGTGTCGGTCAAGTCGGGCTCTTCCTCAAAATCCTCTTCCTCCTCCCGCAGGCCCTGGGCGGCAGCCTGCATAGCCTGATCCAGCAGGCGCTGCA
>JAAWCR010000210.1 GCA_022793355.1 Lawsonibacter sp.
GGCGCGCCCACACAGGTGAGAAAATCCTCGATTTTGTCGCTCTGCTTAAAGTAAATCACCGCGCTGCCCTTGCGCCGGGCGATTTTAGGCTCCTGGTCCAGCTCCCGCATCAGGGCAAGCACCTCCCGGCTTACGCTCTGGTGGGAGGTGGCCAGCTCCAGGTGGTAGCCCTTTCTCGGGTCAGTCACCGAGCCCCCGGCCAGAAAGGCTCCCCGGAGAAAGGCGGCGCGGCAGCAGTTCTCCTCCACTGCGGCAAAGTTCAGATGGAGGGCCAGCGCCTTGGGGTCGATGCCGAAGCTCTGATAGACCGCCGCCAGCTTTTCTGGGCGCTCCATGGCAAAGACCCGCTTTCCTTCCCCTTGGGGGAGGCGGTCGAACTCCAGCCGGAACGCCTTTTTAAACAGGGCGGGCAGGCGCTGGGCAAAGGCCTCGTTCTCCGTCACAACCCGAATTTCCTGGCTGTGAAAGGTGTTG
Organism: Lawsonibacter sp.; assembly: GCA_022793355.1. Taxonomy (GTDB): domain Bacteria; phylum Bacillota; class Clostridia; order Oscillospirales; family Oscillospiraceae; genus Lawsonibacter. The sequence goes on from JAAWCR010000210.1 coordinate 475, forward strand.
CAGCACAGCAGCACGCCATAGGCCTCCGCCTGGGCGCAGCATCTGCGGCTCAGTGGGACCCGGCACAGCTCGGTTTTCACCTCTCCGGAAAAGGACATGGTCATTCCTCCAATACATACCGCCGCTCTCCCCGGAAGATGCGTACCGCCCGGCGGCGGTACACCCCCAAAATGGCGCCGGCCAGCTTATCCGGGTCATGGCGGGCAAAGCTGCCCTTCTCCGAGGCTACTGGCCGCTCCACCAGATCCAGTCCCAGGGCGGCAATTCGCTCCCGGTCTACCGCCAGGGGCACAGCGTCCTCCTCCCGGTAGCGCTCCTGTAACCCGGCGTCCACCGGAGCGGAGTTGGCCAGGCACAGGTCCACCAGCCCCGGCTCCCCGTGAGCCAGCAGGGCCTCCAGGTGGTCGGCGGCGGTGTAGCCCTCCGTTTCCCCGTCCTGCGTCATGATGTTGCATACATACAGTTTGGGGGCCGCCGCCTGAGCAATGGCCCGGGCCACCCCCTCCACCAGCAGGTTGGGGATTACGCTGGTGTACAGGCTCCCCGGACCCAAAAGGATCAGGTCGGCCTCCCCTATGGCCTCCAGGGCAGCGGGGGTGGCCTTCGGATTCCGGGGGATGAGGTTTACATGGTGAATGCGGCAGTCCTGTTGCTTTTTAAAGTCCGCAATTTGAGACTCCCCCACCACCCGGGCGTCATTCTCGAACACGGCCTCCAGCTGCACGTCGGCGCTGGTCACCGGGATCACCCGGCCAGTGATTGCCAGCACATGGCTCATCTGCGTCACCGCCTCCTCAAAGGAGCCGGTTACCCCGTTGAGAGCGGCCAGAATCAGGTTGCCGAAGGACTGCCCCGTCAGGGAGCCGTCAGTAAAGCGGTAGGTGAGCAGCTTTTCCATGATAGGCTCGGTGTTGGCCAGGGCCTCCATACAGTGGCGGATGTCCCCCGGCGGCGGGATGCGCAGATCCTGACGCAGCGCGCCGGAGCCACCGCCGTTATCCGCCACCGTGACAATTGCGGTGAGGTTCTGGGTGTATTTTTTCAGCCCCCGCAGCATGGTAGACAGCCCCGTTCCGCCGCCTATGGCGACAATCCTAGGGCCCCGCTCCCATTGGTGCAGGGTGGGATATTCAGGCATACGGTTTCCTCTTTTCCATCTGGCAGAGACCGCCCCCGGCGGCCCGCTGTTCCACAAGATCTCTCTTTTCCGCCCAGTGGGCAGAATTATGTCCGACCCAGATCCCGGTGGCTCTCCGCCACCGGCCAGCCCTGGGCCTTGATTTTCTCCGCCAGGGCGTGGGCAACCGCCACCGACCGGTGGTGGCCCCCGGTGCACCCTATGGCAACCACCAGGGAGGTTTTGCCCTCCTCCTCATACCGGGGAAGCAGCCAGCCCACCAGGTCCCACAGGCGCTTTAAAAACTCCTCGGCCTGCCCGCCCTGAAAGGCGTAGTCCCGTACGCCGCTGTCCAGGCCGGTGAGGGAGCGCAGCTCGGCCACATAGTAGGGGTTGGGGAGAAAGCGGGCGTCAAATACCAGGTCGGCCTCCATGGGCACCCCATGCTTAAAGCCGAAGGAGGTCACCCGCACCTCCATCCGCCCCTCGGCGGTGCCCGCCCGGCCAAACATTTGCCGCAATACCCCCTTCAGTTTGGCGGTGGACAGGTTGGTGGTATCCACAATCTTGTCTGCCCGCTCCCGCAGGGGAGCCAGCATCCGCCGCTCCAGAGCGATGGCCTCCTCCAGGCTGTCCGCTTCCTCCGCCAGGGGGTGGCTCCGGCGGGTCTCCTTATACCGCTTGATGATGGTTTCATCGCCGGCGTCCATGAACAGGATGCGGTAGGCGCACCTCATGGCCTCCAGGGCGTCCAGGGCGCGGAACAGCCCGTCGAAATTGGTGCCCGCCCGCACGTCGGTCACCAGGGCCACCCGGTCGTACTCCCCGGAGCCCGCCATGCCCAGCTCGGCAAACTTGGGAATCAGCGGGGCGGGCAGATTGTCCACGCAGAAGTAGTCCATGTCCTCCATGAAGGAGGCCGCCTTGCTCTTTCCCGCCCCGGACAGGCCGGAGATTATGATAAATTCCATCGGTATCACTCTCTTTTGGTAGTCTTAAATCGTATATATCTGTAGGGCGCGACGACCTCGTCGCACCCTACACAGTGCCCCCCAGCATCTTGACCTCCATCTCCAGCTCCACGCCGGTCTGGGCCAGGACCCGCTCCCGCACCTGACGCACCAGCTCCAGGACATCGGCGCAGGCAGCGTCCCCCCGGTTGACCACAAAGCCGGCGTGCTTGGCCGACACCTGGGCCCCGCCCACGGTGAAGCCCTTCAGGCCGCACTGGTCGATGAGGGCGGCGGCAAAGTGTCCCGGGGGACGCTTGAACATGGATCCGGCGCTGGGGTGCTCCAGAGGCTGTTTTTCCCTGCGCTTGGCCGCCAGTTCCTCCATGCGGGCCCTGATGGCGGCGGGGTCCCCCTGGTCCAGATGGAAACGGGCCTTCAAAATCAGGCGCTTCCGGTCGGAAAAAACGCTGTGCCGGTAGCCGAAGCCGCACTCCGAAGCGGGAAGGGTGCAGATCTCCCCCGCCTCGTCCAGAAAGGTGACCGCCTCCAGCACCTGGGCCATCTCCCCGCCGTAGGCCCCGGCATTCATGGTAATTGCCCCACCC
>JAAWCR010000211.1 GCA_022793355.1 Lawsonibacter sp.
AAAAAATGTAAAATTTTTTCCCGCACTGGCAAATGTGGGACAGATGCGCTATAATGAATCAAAAGATTAAGAAGGGGTCGATGATGATGCCTGCAAACTGCTATGAAAGCCCTTTGTCCTCCCGCTATGCCAGCGGTGAGATGCAGTATATTTTTTCACCGGATAAAAAATTTTCTACCTGGCGCCGTCTTTGGGTGGCGCTGGCCCGGGCGGAGATGGAGCTGGGTCTGCCCGTTACCCGAGAGCAGGTGGAGGAGCTGGAGGCGCATATCACCGATATCGACTATGAGAAGGCGGCCCAGTGGGAGGGAAAGCTGCGCCACGATGTAATGGCCCATGTCCACACCTATGGCGAACTGTGCCCCAAGGCCAAGCCCATCATTCATCTGGGGGCCACCAGCTGCTACGTGGGGGACAACACGGACGTGATTCTCATGCGGGAGGGGCTGGAGCTGGTCCGGGACAAGATTGTCCGGGTGCTGGCCTGTCTGGCTGAATTTGCTGACAAGTATAAAGCCTTGCCAACCCTTGGATATACTCACTTTCAGGCGGCCCAACTGGTCACTGTGGGTAAGCGGGCCGCCCTGTGGATGAACGAGTTGCTTATGGACCTGGAGGAGATGAATTACCGCATCTCCACCCTGAAGCTGCTGGGATCCAAGGGCACCACCGGCACCCAAGCCTCCTTCCTGGAGCTCTTCGAAGGGGACCATGAAAAGGTGAAGGCGTTGGAGAAAAAGGTTGCAAAGGAAATGGGCTTTACAGAGGTTGTGCCGGTGAGCGGACAGACCTATTCCCGGAAGCTGGACTACAACGTGGTGTCAACCCTGGCGGGGGTGGCCCAGTCCGCCAGCAAATTTGCCAACGACCTGCGGCTTCTGTGCCACCTGAAGGAGGTTGAGGAACCCTTTGAGAAGAATCAGATTGGTTCCTCTGCTATGCCCTATAAGCGCAACCCGATGCGGTGCGAACGTATCTGCTCCCTGGCCCGGTATGTTATCGTGGACGTGGGGAACCCCGCCATTACCACCGCCACCCAATGGTTTGAGCGCACGCTGGACGACTCCGCCAACAAGCGGCTGTCCGTCCCCGAGGCCTTTTTGGCGGTGGACGCCATTTTGAACATCTGGGTCAACGTGGCCTCCGGACTGGTGGTCCATCCAAAGGTGATTGAGAAGCATGTACTGGAAGAGCTGCCCTTTATGGCCAGCGAGAATATTATGATGGCTGCGGTAAAACGGGGAGGGGACCGGCAGGAGCTGCATGAGCGTATCCGAGTGCTCTCTCAGGAGGCCGGGTACAACGTGAAGGAGCTGGGCCTGCCAAACAACCTTATTGATTTGATGGCGGCCGACCCCTCTTTCGGTATGACAAAGGAGGAGATGGATGCTCATCTGGATCCGTCGGCCTATATCGGCCGGTGTCCGGAGCAGGTGGAGGAATTTTTAGCGCAGGAAATTCAGCCTGTGCTGGAGCGGTATTCTGCCGCTTTGGCGGGGACCTTCGCAGAGTTGAAGGTGTAGGGAGGGAACAGGTGTGAGACGAGATGACAGACACTCCTATCTTGCTGCGGGATTGACTGCGTTTGCGGTGGTAGCGGCGTCTCTTCTGCTGTTTTTCCTCATGTTCCACTTCGATGCGCTGGTCAGTTTTTTCGATATGCTGGCCCGAATTCTGAGGCCGATTTTTATGGGAGCGGTCATCGCATTCCTTTTGCTTCCTGTTCACCGGTGTATCCTCCAATTTTTGACAGCGATTACCTCCGACAAACAGAAGGCCCGCCAGAGCACCGCCAACTTTTTAAGCTTTACCGCCATTGTACTCAGCCTGCTTCTGGCCTTGTTTTTGATTTATCTCCTGTTGGCTATGGTTTTGCCCCAGGTGTACGAGAGTATAGTAGGGCTGATCAACGCCACCCCCGGCTATATTGAGAGTGTGCAGGAGTGGCTGCAAATCTTTTTTGAGGATAATCCGGATATCCAGAGTTCTGTTATGTCAATCTACACCTCAGCGGCCACATCTTTGGAGCAGTGGTTGAACTCCGACATTCTGCCCAACCTGGAATCGGTGTCCACTACCTTTCAGTGGGTGCGCACCACCGTTCTGCCCAATCTTACAGGGGTGGTAGCCGGAGTGTCTGGTATGGTAGTGGGGTTCTTAGTGCTAGTGAAGGATCTGCTCATCGCCATTATTGTCTCCGTTTATTTGCTGGCAAGGAAGGATATTTTTGCCGCCCAAAGCAAGAAAATTGTGTACAGCCTTTTCCGTACCGACATCGCCGACCTGCTGGTGGAAGAGACGCGCAATGCGTACAAAATTATGAGCGGTTTCATCAATGGCAAACTGGTGGATTCCCTTATCATCGGCGTGATTTGCTTGGTGTGCTGCAATTTGCTGAAATTTCCGTATCCGGCCCTGATTGCCACGATTGTAGGGGTCACAAATATTATTCCGTTCTTTGGCCCCTTCATCGGTGCGATTCCCTGCGGACTGCTGATTCTGCTGGTCAGCCCCATCAAGGCGGTCTATTTTGCAATTTTTATCCTTGTGCTGCAACAGTTCGATGGCAATATCCTGGGCCCCAAGATTCTGGGGGATTCCACCGGTCTGGCTTCCTTTTGGGTTCTGTTTTCGATCCTCCTGTTTGGCGGGGTGTTCGGCTTCGCCGGTATGGTGCTGGGAGTGCCTGTCTTTGCGATGATTTACAGCGTAATCAGCCGCATGGTGGCCCACGGTTTAAGCAGTCGGGGTCTGCCAGTGGAAACAGAGGACTACATGGGTAAAACCGGACCAATGAAAAGGTAAAAAATATCTCCGATGCACGATGATATGCTCCCCCTATAAGCGACAGTTTTCTTTTTCTCTGTCTCTTATAGAGGGAGCATATCAGTTTTGGGCAGGGGCGTTTTATGAGTTTCAAGAGCCTGATTTTGCCTTTCCGGAAATGTCCTTGATACGAATCTTCCATACAGAGGTGACGCGCAAGCTTTTTTCAGCAGCGGCCTCAAAACGGTCCATACACCCAGGGATCAGCTTTTGGCACAGGGCTCGAAGGGCCTCAAGCTTTTCGGCGGGTTCAATTATTTCACTGGCTGTTCCAGTGACGATAACAGATTGGAAGTAGGTGGTGTACATGGCCGGAGGCACAAAAGCGGGACGATCATCGCCTACGAAGGTAACGCACACCTGGGGGAAGCGACGCAACAGATCAATTTTTCGGCCCTCCCGGGCGCAGTGGAAATATAGATCATGCTCCACCCGCACAAAGGAGAGCGGCAGACAGTAGGGAATGGCCTCCCCAGTTGAGATGGCCATTACCCCATGGGTACAGCGGTCAATGAGGGCAAGGGAAAACGCCTTATCCTGAGCGCGGTCATTTCGTCTCATGGTGTCTCCTCCTGCCCGCTCAGCAGACGGGTAATGTCCAGATAGAGGGTGGAGGGATTTTGACGAAAGGTCTCGGCCCACTGTTCCGCTTGGCCAGGGTCAGGCGCCAACAGTTCAAGGGAGAGCAGGGCGTCGGTGCCGTCCTCCAGACGCAGATGAAGGGTGGCGGTGCCGTCCGGATTTGGGACCGATTCGGCGTGAACCTGGGCCTCCTGCCGCAGAACCTCGTTAACCTTGATTAAATTTTGGTCGCAGTGCAGCCGCACCGAATGGGGCAGGCTGCTCTCGCATATCTGGCTGTTGCGCCGGCCCTTGTCCGTGATTGCGTAGCGACTGCCCTCTTTGGAGAGCTGTCCGGTGGCCACCATATGTTCCACAGCTTGGGTGAGGGAGAAGTAATCCACCCCCGCATCGCACAGGGCCAGTTCAAACAGCTGCAAAAAGGTGAGCGGTCCAGCGGACCGGTCCATAATGTAGAGAACAAGCAGTTTCAGGTCAAGCTCATCCTGAATATAGCCTACAGGCGGCATAAAGCGCCTCCTTTCCAATGCGTTTCAGCAACCTTATTATAGCGGTTAATGGCAAAAAGCGCAAGAGAAAAACCGTCTGCCCCGCACCAAAAACCTTCCGGCACATAAGATGTGTTGTAAGCAAAACCCTTTCCGGGCGCTCAGGCGCCCCTTACCATCCAAATCTAGGAGGGAATTCTATGCCAGAAAAGGTCGTGCCCGGCCCCGTCTGTGACGATCGCAGTATCCGGGAGGCCGTGTGCATACACACAAGAAAGATTTTTGACTCGTGCCGTGACAAGGACTGTGTTGAGGATCTGCGCGTTTACCCCACACGCTGTTCTCAGGAGGTGATCGACCGGGCTCAATCCATCAAAGCTGGTTCTGCCGAACTGCTGTATGCGTACATTGATGTGGAGCCAGTCACCTTTAACCGGGGCTTCTATACCGTGGATGTGCGGTATTTTTACCGCATCACCGCCGACGCCTTTGTGGGCGCCGCCCGTCCTGTTCAGGTCTGCGGCCTGGCGGTTTTCAGCAAACGGGCCATACTCTTCGGCAGTGAGAGCGGTTCCAAGCGTTTTACCTCTGACGATAACGAAAACCAGGTCCAGTGCGTGCCCCAGTCCAGCCTTCCGACGGCTGTGGTGGAGGCGGTAGACCCCCTGATCCTCAGCCTGAAGCTGGTAGAGGTATGCGAATGCCGCCCCTGCGACTGCGGCTGTGTGGATATCCCCATGGCGGTGGCCTCCTGCTTCGGCGACGAGCTGGTAACCAGCGGCGATCTGCATCGGGTGTTTGTCACCCTGGGCCAGTTCTCTATTATACGCATGGAACGGGATACCCAGCTGCTCATCCCCGCCTATGACTACTGCATCCCCACCAAGGATTGCAGCTGCGGCGAGGATAGCTGCCATGAGGATCCCTGCGACATGTTCCGCCAGGTCCAATTCCCCGTGGACGAGTTCTTCCCACCCAATACCATCACGACCACCAGCAGCGCCAACGGGTGCTGCTGCCGATAAACGAAGGGGCCGCCCATCGGGCGGCCTCTTTTCGGTTACATCAGCGGAGCAAAAACCCGTAGAATGCTGCGGTAGAGTTGGAGGAGAATATTCAGGTGCTTAAACTGGCGCAGGGAGCAGGGGGCCGAGAGCTTTAAGGTTTCCTCAAAATCTTTGCGGATATCACGGATACAGGGGGCCTCGCACAGCCACACGCCGTCCTCAAAGTGGAGAAACAGGCTGCGGTAATCCAGGTTGACAGTACCTATGGTGGCGAAGCGGTCGTCCACCACAAAGTTTTTGGCGTGGATAAAACCGGGGGTGTACTCATAAATTTTTACCCCGGCCTCCAGCAAAGGGGGGTAATGGGCACGAGTGACCTCAAACACATACCGCTTGTCTGGGATGTGGGGAGTAATAATGCGAACATCCACACCAGATTTGGCGGCATTGCACAGGGCAGTATTGGTGGCCACATCAATAATCAGGTAAGGCGTGGTAATATAGATATAGTTCTTGGCCTTGGCAATCATGTTGAGATAGACCGCCTGTCCCACTGCCTCCCGGTCCAGAGGGGTGTCGGTGTAGGGTTGAACATAACCGGTCCAGGGCCGAACCGGAGCGGCGGGGGGACGGAAGGGCTCAAAATCCTCGTCCCAGTTGGCAATGTTGTCCCACATGGTAAGAAACATAACGGCCATAGACCAAACCGCATCTCCGTCCAGGAAAATGGCGCTGTCCTTCCAGTGCCCAAAGCGATCCAGAACATTAATATATTCGTCGGCCAGGTTGAAGCCGCCGGTGAAGCCCACCTTGCCGTCGATAATGAGCAGCTTTCGGTGGTCTCGGTTATTCAGGCGCAGGGACATCACCGGTGTAAGGCGGTTGAATACCCGGCATTGAATGCCCTTTTTGGTCAGAATTTCGTTGTAATCCCGGGGCAGGGTAAACATACAGCCAAAGTCGTCGTATATCACCCGGATTTCTACCCCTTGGGCAGCCTTTCTCTCCAGGATGGTCAGAATACTGTCCCAAAAGACTCCGGGCTGGATAATGAAATACTCCAAAAAAATGTATTTTTTTGCCTTTTCCAGCTCATCCAGTATCCGAGGAAATACCATGTCCCCTAGAGGGAAATATTCTGTCTCGGTGTTGGTGTAGGCTGGGCAGGCAGCCCGGCGCTCCAAATAGTTGGCCTGTCCGGCGGCATCACCGCCCAAGGGGAGCAGGTCGTCAGCTTTAAAATCCTCCTTTAAGGTGGAAAAGGACTTGTCCAGCATCCCACGCATCCGCTTTTGGGTACGTTTTGGGATAGCGCCGCCGCCTACCATCAGGTAGAATGCGCCGCCAAAGATGGGGAAGGGCAAAATCAACAGGAGCCAGGCAATTTTATAACCCGGCTCCATTCTGCTGCCCACGATGGCGATAGCGGCGCTGATACTGGTGGCAATGCAGCACCAGTAGAAAACCTCGGTATAGCCG
>JAAWCR010000027.1 GCA_022793355.1 Lawsonibacter sp.
GACCCCCTCCGCTCCGGCAGCTCCCCAGGTGGACGAGGCGGCCCAGGCCGCCCGGGACGCCAACGCTGTCAAGCTGGACGAATCCATGCTCAGCGAGGCGGAAAAGAAGATGGTGGAGGACTTCGCCCAAAAGATTGACGTCACCGACAGCAGCCTGGTGCTCAACTACGGCGCGGCGGCCCAGAAAAACATCGCCGCCTTCTCCGAGAGCGCCCTGAACAACGTCAAGACCAAGGACCTGGGCGAGGTGGGCGAGGCCCTGTCCTCCCTGGTGGTAGAGCTGAAAACCTTCGGCCAGCCCGAGAAGAAGGGCATCGGCGGCTTCTTCCAGAAGAAGAAAAACGAGCTGGAGGCCCTGAAGGCCAGCTACTCCAAAGCGGAAACCAACGTAGACAAGATTGTAAAGGTGCTGGAAAACCACCAGGTCACTCTGATGAAGGACGTGGCCATGTTCGACCAGATGTATCAGCTGAACACCAAGTATTATAAGGAACTCACCATGTATATCCTGGCTGGCAAGAAGCGGCTGGAGTATCTGCGCGCCCACGACCTGGCGGACCTGAAGAAGAAGGCGGAGGCCACCGGGGCCCAGGAGGACGCCCAGGCCTACAACGACTTTGCCAACCTGTGCAGCCGCTTTGAAAAGAAGCTCCACGACCTGGAGCTGACCCGTATGATTTCCATCCAAATGGGCCCCCAGACCCGCCTGCTGCAAAACAACGACACCCAGATGCTGGAGAAGATTCAGTCCTCCCTTGTAAACACCATCCCCCTGTGGAAGAGCCAGATGGTGCTGGCCCTTGGCCTGGAGCACGGCCGTCAGGCTACCGCCGCCCAGGCCGCCGTAACCGACATGACCAACCAGCTTTTGCAGAAGAACGCCGACATGCTGAAGATGGGCACCATCGAAACTGCCCGGGAGGCGGAGCGCTCCGTGGTCTCCATCGAAACCCTCCAGCACACCAACCAGCAGCTCATCACCACCCTGGACGAGGTGATGAAGATTCAGACCGAGGGCGCTCAGAAACGGAAAGAAGCCGAGGCCGAGCTGGGGCGCATCGAGGGCGAGCTGAAGCAGAAGCTTCTGGAGCTGCGGGGGTAATATCCGTAGGGGGCGCCGCCCTCGGCGCCCCTCTCTTCCGGTATTGACGGGCCGCCCAGGGGGGCGGCCCCTACAAATCAGGCATTCAAAACAAGGAGAATACCATGAAACTTTTCCAAAAAACCTGGTTTGCCTGGCTGCTCACCGCGCTGATGATCGCGGCGGCGGTCGGCATTGGACAGTCCAAGGGCGAACGGCGAGAGCCGGAGCCGCCGCCCATGGGCGGCACGGCCCTGGATGAGAGCCTGCCCACCTCCAAGTACGACCAATATATCTGGGACGACGCGGGCGTCCTGTCCGCCTCCACCGAAAAGCAGATCGCGCTGTACAATGCCAACTGGGATTATCGCTACAACAGCGTGGTTGCCGTCGTGACCACCGCTTCCACAGACAACATCGAGGACTTTGCCTGGGACCAGGGCATCGACCTGGGTTTGGGCGAGGGAGACGCCGTTCTTGCCATCGCGGCCAAGGCTGGGGACTGGTTTGTGGCTCCCGGCAGCGACTTCTCCACCATCCTGACCAACCGGGTGGTATCTGGCCTGGAGGACATTCTCTCCGGCGATTTGAACGACAAGACGGTCCTGGCCTTCTACGCGGCCCTCAACGATGTCTACCTGGACAGCTTCGGCCTTGGCAACGCGGAGGGCCCCATCGCCGCTACCCCGGTTCCAGGCTATTCCGGCGGCTCTCAGACGGCCGGGGTTATGCTGCTGGTGTTCATCCTCATCGCCATCGTCCTGGTCGTCAACGCCATCGACCGCATGCGGTATAACACCTACCGCCAGCGGTATTACGGCGTGCTGAACCCCCCGGTGGTATTCCGGCCCATTTTCTTCTGGCACGGCCCGGGCTCCTACTGGTATCGCCGTCACTGGCATCAGCCTCCTCCGCCGCCCCCCCGTGGTCCGGGCAGCCGGCCCGGCGGCGGCTTTGGCGGCGGCGGCTTTGGCGGCGGAAGCTCCAGCGGCTTCGGAGGCGCGGGCGGCCGGAGCCCCCGGGGAGGCGGCACCTTTGGCGGACGTCCCTCCGGCGGCGGACGGCCCGGCGGCTTTGGCGGCTCCTTCGGCGGCGGCTCCTTCGGCGGAAGCCGGGGCGGGGGCTTTGGCGGCTCCCGCGGGGGCGGCTTCGGGGGCGGACGCTCCGGCGGCTTTGGCGGGGGCTCCCGGGGCGGCGGGTTCGGCGGCCGCCGTTGATTCCAAGAACCATGCGCAGCGCCAAAGCATCGCTCCAACGCCTTGAACCCGGCCCGGCTCGAAACGCACAATTCCCCGAGAGGTTATCCCTCGGGGAATTTTTTCCAGTCCTCAGCTTTTGCTCCGGCCCAAGGCAATCTCAACAAGGCAAAATATCTTGCATTTTGTTGGATCCTGTTGTAGAATGGGGGGTGAGATGACAAAAGCAATAAGGCAGGGCGCGGAGTGGTCGCAACACCCCACGCCCCTATGCAGGAGAGCCCCCTCCCACACAGCAGAAGAACTCTGCACCACGCCCATTTTACCAAATACCCCGACAATTCGCAAGCATGAAATGGGACTGTGTGTAGCTTCCGGCGGTGTAGGGATTAAAACCCCTGCGCCGTTTTTGTTGTCTCGACGGTCTGGTCTGCGGGGGAACGGAACCGTTCCCCTACAGGCCCAGCCGTTGAGTCCCATTGGAAGCTATACAAGGAGGAATATAAAGTGGGTTTTGTGCGCAGTGGAATCATAACAGAGGAAGAGGAGCAACAGATTGAGGACCTGACCGACTGCATCTGCGCGGACGCCTGGCTGACGGAGCCGTTCATCTACCAGCTGGGCTTTCGCGGCAGCAAGGGGGCGGTTTCCCTGCTTCTGGAGCGGATGCTGGAGCGGGCCGGAGCGGACACTGCGAGCGGCAGGATGTACACAGAGGTGCTGACCAACTGGTGCGGCGCGCTGACCCAGGACTTCGAGCGCCTGGCCCAAGGCACCCCCGCCCACTTCATTTCCGAGGGAAGGTTTTTCACCGGAGCCATGTGGGTGCTGTCTGAGGATCACCAGTTCGAAGCCGAATTTGAGGCGTTTTTCCAGGAGCTTCTGGGCCTGGTCCCCGAGCTGGAGGGCTGTGTCGCCATAGGCGCGGACTGCGTGTCCGACCTGGAGGAGGGGCAGTCCTTCGCGGGCTATCTGATTTACTGCTGTTCCGAGGCGGGAGAGCGGCGGATATCCCGGGGCGGCATCCGCATATACGACCCCTCCAACCCCTCCCACGGCCTGAGCGAGGAGGAAATCGCCGCCCAGTTCCCCCAGAAGCTTGGTCATCCCGGCGCCTGGTTCGATACCCTGCTGGACGGGGTCAAGGGCGAGCTGACCGGGGATTCCCCCACCCTGGACGCCTACCTGATCCGGATTCGGGACAAGCTTCGTGCCGGGTAAGGACAGGGCCCGCCCGCCCCGCAGCCGGCACGGCCCGGAAAATGAAAATTTCTTTTGGACATACCCTCCGCCCCTCCCGCATAGGATGGAAGCAACAGATGATACTAGGAGTGTTGCTTTCATGCAGACCAACAAAAACAGGATATTCCTCCGGGGCCGTCTGGCCGCCCCGCCCGTCCCCTCCCACACCAACCACGGTGTTCAGTACTACACCCTCCCGCTGACGGTGCGCCGCCTGTCCGGGGCGGAGGACCGCCTCAACGTGGTGGCCTCCCAGGAACAACTCGCCCTTTTCCCGCCTCTGGAGGCGGGAGACCCCCTGTCCGTCACGGGGGAGGTACGCACGTTCAACAACCGCAGCGGCGTCGGCAGCCGTCTGGTGGTCAGCGTCTTTGCCCGGGAGCTGAGCCAGGAGGAGGGGGAGGACGAAAACCGCCTGGAGCTGTCCGGCGCCCTGTGCAAGCCGCCGGCCCTGCGCTCCACCCCCCTGGGGCGGACCATCTGCGACATGATTCTGGCCTCCAACCGGCGCTATGGCCGGGCGGACTATCTGCCCTGCATCGCCTGGGGCAGCCTGGCCTACCGCTGCGGGTCCATGGCGGTGGGGGACCCCCTGGACCTGGAGGGGCGGCTGCAAAGCCGGGTGTACACCAAAGAAATTGACGGGCAGGTCCAGGAGCGCACCGCCTTCGAGGTATCCGTCATGTCCCTCACCGGTCTGCCCGAACCCTACATAGACTGAGGAAATCCAGCGCTTTCCCCGCATAATTTTCCTGGAACGGCAAAACAATAGGGATACACCCATTTTAAAGGAGGTATCCCCAATGAAACGCGTTTCCCGTGCCCTGGCGCCCCTGCTTACGCTGGCTCTGGCGGTTTCCCTGGCAGTTCCCGCCTCCGCCTTTTTCTGGAATAAAAAGGCGGCCCAGCCCTATGTGGAGGATTTTTCCAAAAACGGGCTGATTGGCTCCGCCATCTCCTTCGCCCCGGAGGACTTCGCCGTCCGGCCTGACGCCAAGACGGCCCTGAGCGGCATCACGGTGGACCAGCTTCCCGACCCGGGGGCCGGCGTGCTGTGCATCGGCGGGCAGCCCGTGGAGGCCGGCGCCTTTGTCGATGCCGCCGCCCTGGCCGGACTGCGGTTCCAGAGCGCCCAGAACCCCACCGTCACCACCACTACCCTGCTCTTCACCCCCTCCTTCTCCCAGGGCCAGGAGGCCCGGCAGTCCACGGTCACCCTCTATCTGCTCACCGAGGAGAACACCCCCCCGGTGGCCCGGAACATGGAGCTGACCACCTATAAGAACGTGGCCATTACCGGCTACTTCGACGCGGTGGACGGGGAGGGGGACGCCCTCACCTTCCAGCTCACCTCCACCCCTGCCCGGGGCGCGGTGACCCTGGCGGAGGACGGCTCCAGCCAGTTTGTCTACACCCCCTATGAGAACAAAACGGGCTCCGACTCCTTCACCTACGTCGCCATCGACCCCGCCGGCAACACCTCCCCCGAGGCCAGGGTGTCCCTGCGCATCGACAAGCCGGATACCAAGGTAACCTATTCTGACCTGGCCGGCCACCCGATCCAGAAGGCCGCCGTCCGCCTGGCGGAGGAGGGAATCTATGTGGGCCGGTACGTGGACGGCCGGTATTTCTTCGATCCCGACCAGGCCGTCACCCGGGCGCAGTTCCTCACCATGGCCATGTCGGTGGCCGGGCTGGAGGACCTGGAGGGGGTCTCCCTCACCGGCTTCTCTGACGATGACGCCATCCCCACCTGGGCCAAGGGCGCCGTCTCCGCCGCGCTGAAGGCGGGGGTGGTCCAGGGCTCCCGGGACGCCAGCGGAGCCCCCGTTTTCGGCGCCTCTGACACCATCACCCGGGCGGAGGCCGCGGTAATGCTGGACAACCTTCTGGACATCACCGACGTACCGGTGGCGGTGTTCTCCACCGGCAGCGACGGCCACTGGGCCGCCCAGGCGGCGGCCAACCTGTCCGCTTCCGGGATCATCCGGGCGGAAACTGCGGGGTCCATCCAGCTGGCCGACACCCTCACCGTCGCCGGCGCGGCCGAGATGCTGGACGGCGCGCTGGACGTGATGGAGGCCCGCCGCAGCGGCAGCTGGCTGCCCTGGTCCTGATCGTATTCTTTATAAAAACCTGGCGGAGCGGCATACCCGGCTCCGCCGGGTTTTGTTTTTGTTGCAATTCCGGCCTGCGGCGAGTATAATGGGAAAATCCAAGGAGAAAAGGAGTTTTTGCTATGCGAGATATGCACCTGCCCCAGGGGTACAAGCCCCTGCTGTCCATTTACGAAACCCAGAAGGCCATTGACCTGGGCAACCGGCTGTTCGCCGACAAGCTGGCCGGGGCCTTACGGCTGCACCGGGTGTCCGCCCCGCTGTTTGTAGCCGTGTCCTCCGGCCTGAACGACGACCTGAACGGCGTGGAACGGGCAGTGGCCTTTGATGTGAACGGCGTGGAGGGGGAGGCTGCCGTGGTCCACTCCCTGGCCAAGTGGAAACGCCTGGCCCTAAAGCGCTACCAGTTCCACCCCGGCGAGGGGCTGTACGCCAACATGAATGCCATCCGCCGGGACGAGGAGCTGGACTCCCTTCACTCCGCCTACGTGGACCAGTGGGACTGGGAGAAGATCATCACCCGGGAACAGCGCAATGTGGAGTATTTGAAGCAGACCGTGTGCTCCATCGTCAGCGCCCTGTCCGAAACCCAGACATTTCTGCGCACCGTTTTCCCCCAGCTGAATGTGTTGCCCCAGGTGTCCACCGATATCGCCTTCATCACCGCTCAGGAGCTGGAGGACATGTTCCCCGGCAAGACCCCCAAGGAGCGGGAGGATGCCTTTGTGAAGGACCATCCTACCACCTTCCTCATGGGCATTGGCGGCCGCCTGAAATCCGGAACGCCCCATGACGGCCGGGCTCCTGACTACGACGACTGGGACCTGAACGGCGATCTGCTGCTCTGGGACAGCGTAGGCTTCCGGTCCTTCGAGGTATCCTCCATGGGCATCCGGGTAGACGAGGAGAGCCTTGCCCGCCAGCTCAAGCTGGCCGGGTGCGAGGAGCGCCGGGAGCTGCCCTTCCACCGGATGCTGTTAAACGGCGAGCTGCCCCTCACCATGGGCGGCGGCATTGGCCAGAGCCGGGTGTCCATGCTCCTGTTGGGCAAGGCCCATATCGGCGAGGTGCAGTCCTCCCTGTGGGACGAGGCCAACCTCAAAGCCGCCGAGGCGGCGGGGATCACACTGCTGTAAGCTGGCGCATAACTTGCGGGGCCCGACCACTCGGGCGGGCCCTACACTACGAACGACCCGTCGAGGCAGCCGGGTCCCACAGAAAGAGAGGTGTCCCTATGCCCATCACCCTCACCCATCTGAATATCGACGAAGTCCTGCGGTATATGGGCTGCCCGCCGGAGGGGGCGGACAGGACGCTGAGGGCGCAGGCGGAGGCCTGTTCCCTTGAGGTTCTCTCGGTCATCCGGCCCCGGTGGAGCTGGCGGGCGGTGGGCATAGCCTTTGAGGCGGAGGGCGTGCGTCTGGAGCACGGTCTGCTGCTTCCCGGGGCGGACCTGAAGGCCCATCTGTCCGGCTGTGAGCGGGCGGCGGTATTCTGCGCCACCCTGGGGGCGGAGACCGACGGGCTGATCCGCCGGGCGGAGCGGCTGGACATGGCGCGGGCCCTGATGCTGGACTGCTGCGCCTCGGCGGCGGCGGAGGCGGTGTGCGACCAGGCGGAGGCGGAGATTCAGGCGCACTTTCCCGCCTGTTCCTTCCCCTTCCGCTACAGCCCCGGCTACGGCGATCTGCCCCTGGAGGTCCAGGGGGAGTTGCTGGAGCTGCTGGACGCCCCCCGGCGCGTAGGGCTGTGCGCCACCAAAAGCCATCTGCTCACTCCTCGAAAATCGGTGACCGCCATTATGGGGATCGCCGGCGGAAAACTTGAACAAAAGAAGCGCAGCTGCCTGGGCTGTCCCGCCCGGGAGAGCTGTCCATACCGAAAGGCAGGCGGACATTGTGGAATTTCGTAAATTGTTAAAGGCCCCTGGCCCTGTAATCTTAGACGGCGGCATGGGCACCATGCTCCAGGCCAAGGGCCTGGCCCTGGGGGAGCACCCGGAGCTGGCGGCCCTGGAACACCCCGACTGGCTCCTAGAGATTCACCGGGCCTACGTGGAGGCAGGGACACAGATTTTGTGCGCCAACACCTTCGGGGCCAACCGTGAGAAGCTCAAGCGCACCGGAAAGACGGTGGAGGAGGTAATCCCCCCCTCTATCGCCCTCGCCAGGGAGGCGGCGGCAGGCCGGGCCCTGGTGGCCCTGGACCTGGGCCCCACGGGCCAGCTCTTGGAGCCCACCGGCTCCCTGGACTTTGAAACCGCGGTGGACATCTTCGCCCAGGAGGTGCGCGCGGCGGTGTCCGCCGGGGCGGACCTGGTGATGATCGAGACCATGACCGATTTACAGGAATGCCGGGCGGCTCTGCTGGCAGTGAAGGAGAACAGCGACCTGCCGGTGCTGGTCTCCATGACCTACGAGGAGCGGGGACGGACCTTTCTGGGCCACTCCCCCGCCTGCGCCGCCCTCACCCTGGAGGGCATGGGGGCGGACGCCATTGGCGTCAACTGCTCCCTGGGCCCCCGGGAGATGCCCGCCCTGGTAGAGGAGCTGACCCGGTGGACCACCCTGCCCCTCTCGGTGAAGCCCAACGCCGGCCTGCCTGACCCGGGCGGGGCGGGGTACGACATCACGGCGGAGCAGTTTGCCCAGGCCATGGCGGAGCTGGCCGAGCTGGGGGTCAAGTGCTACGGCGGCTGCTGCGGCACCACGCCGGAGTACATCGCCAGGCTGTGCCAGGCTCTGGAGGGCCGGACCATCCAGGCGATCCCCCGGCGCGTGCCCGCCGCGGTGTGCAGCCCGGTGTGCGCCGTGCCCATCGACCGGGTGCGGGTGATTGGCGAGCGGATCAACCCCACCGGCAAAAAGGCCATGAAGGAGGCCCTGCTCCGGGACGACGTAGACTTCATGCTCTCCCAGGCCCTGGAGCAGACCCAGGCCGGGGCGGACATCCTGGACGTGAACGTGGGCCTGCCCGAAATTGACGAGGCCGGGATGATGGTCAAGGTGGTCAAGGCCCTCCAGGGGGTAACCGACGCCCCCCTTCAGCTGGACTCCACCCGGCCCGAGGTGCTGGAGCGGGCCCTGCGGGTCTACTGCGGCAAGGCCATTGTCAACTCGGTGAACGGGGACGAGGAGACGCTGAACGCCATTCTGCCCCTGGTGAAGAAATACGGCGCGGCGGTGGTGGGCCTCACCCTGGACAAAAACGGCATTCCCAAGACGGTCCAGGCCCGGCTGGACATCGCCCAAACCATTCTGGACCGGGCTCTGGCCCTGGGCATCCGCCGGGAGGACGTCTACATCGACTGCCTCACCCTCACCGTCTCGGCGGAGCAGGAGGCGGCCTCCCAGACCCTGAGCGCCCTGCGCCGGGTGAAGGAGGAGCTGGGCCTCAAAACGGTGCTTGGGGTGTCCAACATCTCCTTCGGCCTGCCCGCCCGGCCCCTGGTCAACCAGAACTTCCTCACCATGGCGATGACCTGCGGCCTGGATCTGCCCATCATCAACCCCAACCTGGAGGCCATGATGGCCGCCGTGCGCAGCTATCACCTCCTGATGAACATCGACAAGGAGGCCCGGGACTTCATCGCCGCCTATGGAAACGCCACTGTGTCCACCTCCATCACTACCGGCGGGGCCGCCGTCCAGGCCGCTCCGGCCGGGGAACGGACTTTGGCCCAGATTGTTGTCTCAGGCCTGAAGGGGGAGGCCCCCGCCGCTGTCCGGGCGCTCCTGGAGACCACCGACGCCATGACCGTGGTAGACGACATACTCATTCCCGCCCTGGACCAGGTGGGGGCGGATTTTGAGGCGGGCCGGGTGTTCCTGCCCCAGCTCATTCAGGCCGCCGGAGCCGCCCAGGCCGCCTTCGAGGTCATCCGGGAGCGGCTGTCCGCCCAGCCCGGCGGGGACGGCGCCCCCAAGGGGACCATTGTGCTGGCCACCGTCAAGGGGGACATTCACGACATCGGCAAAAACATCGTCAAGGTGCTGCTGGAAAACTACGGCTACCCCGTGGTGGACCTGGGCCGGGACGTGGAGCCCGCCGCCGTGGTGGAGGCGGTGAAGAAGCACGCCGCCCCCCTGGTGGGGCTGTCCGCCCTTATGACCACCACCCTGGGGAGCATGGAGGCCACCATCCGGCTCCTGCGGCGCGAACAGCTCCCCTGCAAGGTGGTAGTGGGCGGCGCAGTGCTCACCGCCGATTACGCCCAAAAAATCGGCGCCGACTTCTACGCCAAAGACGCCAAGGAGAGCGTCGACGTGGCCCGCAGGGTCATTGGATAGCCTCCGATCCCCGGAACAGCAGAAGCCCCCGGCCGTGAGCCGGGGGCTTTCGTTCGGTCAGGACTCCTTGCACAGCAAAACGTCGTGGTAAAACTTGTCCAGTTTTTTCCGGGTGGGGAAGGTGGCGACATACATCTGGTTGCCCATGGCGTCGGCCAGCACGTCGGGGATGCGGCCCACCAGCTTCATCTGCCCGCCGTACTTTTTCATAACGGCCTCATGGTCATAGACAAAGGGCTTGCCGTCCCGCCGCCCGGCAAAGGCGCAAAAGGCGTGGGGCCCGTCCTCCAGAGTGGAGTGGTCAAAGGCGATCATATCCGCCCAGATTTTATACACATTGGTGGAGTTAGCAAAATTCATCATGTCCGGGCTGAACCCGCCGCAGGGCCGCATGTTGACCTCCAGGGCCACAATGTCCCCCTTCTTGCCCATCCCCTCCTGGTCCCGGGTGAGGCGGAAGAACTCAAAGTGGACAAACCGGCTCTTCACCCCGAAGCTCTTCACCGTGGCCCGTCCGGCCTTCCGGGTGTCGGCGGCCAGGTCCTTGACGATATAGTAGACGGAGTTGTCCTCCTCATTGACGATATCCATGATTGATATGGGAGACACGTTCCCCGTCTCAAAGATGGGCTCCCCCCTGGAGTCGATGATAGCGTCGTAGGAATTGACCTCAGCGTAAATAAACTCCTCCATGATATAGGTCACGCCAGGGTTCTTCGTGTTCAAAAACTCGTCCAGCTCCCTGTCGCTGGACAGCTTGTGGGTGTCCGACGCCCCCACGCCGTTGTCCGGCTTGACCACCACCGGGTAGCCCACCTCTTTGAGAAAGGCCTGACACCCCTTTTTGTCGTCCACCAGATGATACCTTGCGGTGGGGATGCCCACGGCCTGGTAATACTCCTTCATTTTGGACTTGAACTTGATGCGGGGAATGTCGCCGGACTGGAAGCCGCTGGTGATGTGGAAGTCGGTGCGCAGGGCGGCGTCCCGCTCCAGCCAATACTCGTTGTTGCTCTCCAGCCAGTCGATGCGCCCGTACTTGTGGATGAAGAAGGCCACCGCCCGGTATACCGCCTCATAGTCCTCCAGAGAGTCCACCTTATAGTATTCATGCAGGCTGTCTTTCAGCTCGCCGGATAGCTCGTCATAGGGCTGGTCCCCGATGCCCAGCACGTTCATCCCGTTCTGCTTCAGCTCCCGGCAGAACTGCCAGTAGTTGGTGGGAAAGTTGGGGGAAATGAAGATTACATTTTTCATGGTTTTCTCTCCTCTTTGTCTTGCCTGATTGGCGGGGGGACCCGATGTCCCGCCTGCGGGGGCCGGACGGTCCGTCTGCGGCGGACAGTCCGCTTCTGTTCCCTTTTGGGGCCTGTTTTCACCCATTTTGGGGACCAAACCGGCCCAAAAGCGCCGTACTATTTTGTTTTAAAAATACCATTTGTATAAATGTGCGCCGATGGCGGACATTATTGCCCCGGCTCGCCTCCCAGCAGCCAGGGGAAGAAATAGGCCGCCTGCTTATACCACCAGGGCCAGTCGTGGGCGCAGTCATGGCCCCAGAAGTCCACCCAGGTGTGGATTCCCTTCCGGTAGAAGATATCCGCCATCTGGCGGGTGGTGTCGGGCTGCTCCC
>JAAWCR010000028.1 GCA_022793355.1 Lawsonibacter sp.
AACCCCCATTGTCATGGCCTACTGGGGCGCGGCGAACACGGAGACCGCCTATGGAGCGACAGATTTTGAGATGCAGGTAATCGGCTTTCCCAGCAGTCTGGGCCAGATGCCGGTTATCCCCATTACTGGGCTGGCCGTGGGTGCCGACGCAGAGCACCGGGAGGACGCGGCCCGCGTGATTGACATCATGGTTTCTGATGAGGCGCTCAAGCTGTACTCGAAAACCAACCGGGTCATCTCTCCCTCCAAAAATGTCAAGGTGGACTGCGTTCCCGCCCTCAAGCCGCTCAACGACCGGATTGAGGAGGGCGTCTATGTCCTGGGCTCCAATGCGGGTATGAATGTGGAGCAGTGGGGCAACACCTGCCTGATTGTACGCCAGCTGCTGAGCGGCGCCACCGTGGACGAGTGCATGGCGGCCTTTGACGAACTTCAGGACGCGGCGCCGGGCCAATCCTGACCGCCTCCCAATAAAAAAAGACCGCTCCGGCGGTCTTTTTTCTATCCATTCGGTTTTTCACGCCCGTTTCCGGCGAGTAGCTTCTCGTGGGCAGCGGCCATAATAACCAGCAGCGCCAGCAGATAGACGGGGAACAGCGCCACATGGATATGGGCCGCGATCAGGCCGAACAGCGGCGGCATCAGGCATGTACCCACATAGGCGCTCGCCATTTCCACACCGATCATAGCCTGTGACCGGTCTGCGCCGAAGTGCGCAGGGGTAGCGTGAATCACGCTGGGATAAATGGGGGCACACCCCAGTCCAATCAATATCAGCCCAGCCAGAGCCGCCTCCTCCCCCAGGGGTATCAGCACGGCGGCAATGCCCAGTCCGATCACCCCCTGCCCCAGCCGGACCATCTGGCTGTCGGTGAGCTTCCAGGTTAAAAATCCGCTGAGCGCCCGGCCTGCCGTAATCCCGACGCAGAACAGACTGGCGTAAAAGGCCGCCGTCTCGGGGGCTATCCCTTTGTGCAGGACCAAATAGCTGCTGGCCCAGAGCATGGCAGTCTGTTCCAGGGCGCAGTAGCCAAAAAAAGTGACCATAACCGCCCTTGCCTTTGGGATGCGGACAATCTCTCCCAGGCTCAGGGGGCGGTTCTCCGCCTCAGCGTCTCCGCTCCCCTCCGCCCCCCGCCACAGGGGAAGGCTGACAAACAGCCCTGCGGTCAGGAGGATTTGCAGCAGGGCAATCGAGCGGTAGCCCATATTCCAGGCTGACCCGCCTGCCAGGGCATAGCCCATGATATATGGCCCCAGGGAAGCGCCCAGCCCCCACATGCAATGCAGCCAGCTCATGTGTCGGCTGGCGTAGTGGAGGGCCACATAGTTGTTCAGTGCCGCGTCCACGCTCCCGGCTCCCAGCCCGTAGGGAACCGCCCACAGACATAGCAGCCAGAAGGAATGGGTAACGGAAAAGCCAAACAGGGCCGCCGCCGTCATCGCCACGCTGAGAGCCGTCACCCTCCCGGCCCCCAGCCGGCGGGTGAGCCGGTCGCTCTGAAGGCTGGACACGATGGTCCCGGCGGAAATAATCATAGACAGAATCCCCGCATAGGACACCGGAACGCCAAATTCCCCATACATAGACGGCCACGCCGCTCCCAGCAGCGAGTCGGGCAGCCCCAGGCTGATAAAGGATAAATAGATAACCCCCAAAAGCAGATGCGCCATACCGCGTTCCTCCTCAGGATAATTTTTCCGCCGGCTCCGGGTGCCGTCCTTCAGTGGCCAGGTAGGCGGGCCCGTCGCCCTTCACCTTGTCGAAGGCCCTGCGCCGGACCACCAGCATCAGGAACAGCAGATGAAACAGGGCGGTAACACTCCAGGTGACGGGGTAAGACAGATACAGGCAAGCGGGGGTGCGGTAGAGGGGGAATATGGCGTCCACCCACACCAGCCGCAGCACGCAGCTGCCCACAATGGAGGTAACCATGGGAATCACCGAGCTGCCCAGCCCCCGCAGCACTCCCACCAGCACCTCCATAATGCCGCAGATGAAGTAGGGGCAGCCGATATAGAGCAGCCGCACCAGGGCCTGCTCCACCACATCGGGCTCGCCGGGGGCGTAAATGCCGGCCAGCGGCGCGCCGAAGAGATAGACCAAATTGCCCAGCACCAGCCCGAACAGCACCGCGAAGATGGTACACTGCCGGGCCACCCTGTCCACCCGGCCGCACTGACCCGCGCCGTAGTTCTGGCCCACAAAGGAGATGGCCGCCTGATGGAAGGCGTTCATGGTGGTGTAGACAAAGCTCTCGATGTTGGACCCGGCAGCGGAGCCGGCCACCAGCGCCGGGTCGTTGAAGGAGTTGAGGGCAGACTGTATCACCACGTTGGACAGGGCGAATACCACGCCCTGAAATCCGGCGGGCAGTCCCACCCGAAGAATCTGCCCGACCACCTTCCGGCGCAGGCCAAGCTGCTTCAGCTCCATGTGCAGGGGGCCCTGCTCCCGCATCATGCACCGCACCACCAGAATGGCGGAGATGTACTGGGCGATGATGGTGGCCAGGGCCACGCCGGCCACATCCATACGCAGGTTAATAACAAAGAGCAGATTGAGGGCCACGTTGACCACCCCGGCAAAGGTGAGGAAATACAGCGGCCGCTGGGTGTCCCCCTGGGCCCGGAGGATGGCCGCGCCGAAATTGTATACCAGGTTGGCGGGC
>JAAWCR010000212.1 GCA_022793355.1 Lawsonibacter sp.
CAGATACAGCCCCCCGTCAAACCAGTCCCTCGCAATGAGGGCCAGCAAGGCGCATCCGGCAATGACCGCCACAGCAATCCATCTGACCCAGTCCAGCCGGGTGCGGAATAGATATTTCTGCACCTCTTGCAGGGCCGCTTTATCCATAACGCCGGTTGTCCGGTACTGGTCCATTTCAGGTCATCTCCTTGAATGAAGTAGGGGGCGGCCTCTGTGCCGCCCCTACAGAAAAACGATTACAGATGCAGAACCCGCGCTTTAATCTCCTTGGTCTTACCCACGTTCCAGAAGTTCTCCCCCAGATAGCCGCAGGTGCGCCTCGTGACGTTCATCTTGGACTGGTCCCTGTTGTGGCAGACGGGGCACTCCCACTGAAAGTCCTCGTTAATCTCAATCTCTCCGTCGTAGCCGCAGCACTGGCAGTAGTCGCTCTTGGTGTTGAACTCGGCGTACTGGATATTGTCGTAGATGAACCGCACCACATCCTTTAGAGCCTCCAGGTTGTGGCGCATATTGGGAATCTCTACGTAGGAGATGCAGCCGCCGGTGGAAATTTTCTGGAACTGGCTCTCGAAGGTGAACTTGTCGAAGGCGTCAATGGGTTCCCGCACATCTACATGATAGCTGTTTGTATAATAACCCTTGTCTGTTACATCCGGTATCGTCCCGAAGCGCTCCTTGTCGATGCGGGCGAAGCGGTAGCACAGGGACTCGGCCGGAGTGCCGTAGAGGGCGAAGCCGATGTTTGTTGACGCTTTCCAGTCGTCGCAGGCCTTACGCAGGCGGTTCATTACCTTTAAAGCGAACTCGGCGCCGTCGGGCTGGGTGTGGCTGACTCCCCTGACCAGCTTGGTCACCTCGTACAGGCCGATGTAGCCCAGGGAGATGGAGGAATAGCCGCCGTAGAGCAGGGGCTCGATGGAGGCTCCCTTGGGCAGGCGGGCGATGGCGCCGTACTGCCAGTGGATGGGGGAGGAGTCGGAGCGCACCTTCTTCAGGGCGTTGTGCCGGCACATGATGGCCTCGAAGCACAAGTCCAGCCGCTCCTCCAGCAGGGACCAGAACTTCTCTTCGTCGCCGCCGGAGAGGATGCCGATCTGGGGCAGGTTGAGGGACACCACCCCCTGGTTGAACCGGCCTTCAAATTTGTAGTCTCCGTTTTCATCCTTCCAGGGGGCCAGGAAAGACCGGCAGCCCATGGGGGAAAAGACATTGTTCTGGTAGTTTTCCCGCATCTTTTTGGCGGAGATGTAGTCGGGGTACATCCGCTTGGCGGAACACTTTACGGCCAGCTCCGTGAGGTAGTCGTACTTGCCCCCCTTGAGGCAGTTGTGTTCGTCCAGCACATAGACCAGCTTGGGGAAGGCGGGGGTGATATAGACCCCCTTCTCATTCTTAATGCCCTCCAGCCGCTGGCGCAGCACCTCCTCGATGATCATGGCGTTCTCTTCCACATAGGGGTCGTTCTGCTGGAGGTTGAGGAAGAGGGTGACAAAGGGGGACTGGCCGTTGGTGGTCATCAGGGTGTTGATCTGGTACTGGAGGGTCTGGACGCCGTTTTTCAGCTCGCACCGGAGCTGGTCCATCACCAGCCGCTCCACCGTCTCCCCGTCCACCTTGCCGGCGCACTCATAGGAGATGTGAGCCCGGAATTTCTCTTTGCTCTTGCGCAGATACTTACCCAGATGACGCAGATCCACGCTCTGACCGCCGTACTGGTTGGAGGCCACGCAGGCAATAATCTGGGTGGTAATGGTACACGCCACCTGGAAGGTCTTGGGGCTCTCAATCAGCTTGCCGTTCATTACGGTGCCGTTTTCCAGCATGTCGCCAATGTTAATCAGGCAGCAGTTGAAGATGGGCTGGACAAAGTAGTCCGCGTCGTGAAAGTGGATGGCCCCCTCGTCGTGGGCCTTGGAGATGTGTTCGGGCAGGAGGATGCGCCGGGTCAGGTCCCGGCTCACCTCGCCGGCAATGTAGTCCCGCTGGGTGGCGGCAATCATGGTGTTTTTGTTGGAGTTCTCTTCGGCCAGTTCCTTGTTCTCGTTGCGCAGCAGGGCCAGAATGGACTCGTCGGTGGTGTTGGCCTTCCGGACCAGGGCCCGATTGTAACGGTAGATGATGTAGGTCTTGGCCAGGTGGAACTTGTTGCGCTCCACCAACCCCTGTTCCACCAGGTCCTGAATGTCCTCCACCAGGATGCGCGGGCGCTTCTGCGCCTCAATGCTCCCGATGATGCTGTCGATATCTTCACGGCTCAGCCGGTCGGCCTCCGGCACTTCGGCGTTGGCCTTCTCAATGGCGATGGCAATTTTGCTGCGGTCGTAATCTACGCAGGTCCCGTCCCGTTTGATAACCTTCATTCCTGTTCTCCTCTCATTGGTAAAAGACGCTAAAAAAACTGCGCCCCCGCTGCCGCCGGTCTTTTCATTTTGGAGGCACGGTCCCGATTATAGCATACGAGTTTCCGTTTGTCTACCATATCTTGTGCTGCATTTTCAATATCCAAGCAAGAAAATACAAGATGTATTATTCCGTTTTTACAGGCGTTTTTTTCGCCCGAGCCCTGTCTTTCCAAGGGTTTGAGTTGCCAGCGGCGGGGAAATGTGATATACTCTGGATAAAATTTCAGCGAAATGCCCATGGAGGTCTCTATGACAAAAAAAACTGCCGTCGCCATGAGCGGCGGTGTGGACAGTTCCGCCGCCGCCCTGCTGCTCCTGCGGGAGGGCCGGGAGCTGCTGGGGCTTACTCTGCGGCTCTTTGACGGGGAGGACCGCGCCTCGGCGGACGCGGCGGTCGCGGCGGCACAGCTGGGAGTTCCCCATCGCACCCTGGACATGCGGCAGCAGTTCCGAGCCGGGGTGATCGACCCCTTTGCTGCGGAATATGAGGCGGGCCGCACCCCCAACCCCTGCGTGCGGTGCAACCGGGCCATTAAGTTCGGCAGCCTGCTGCAGACGGCGGTGGACCTGGGCTGCGACAGTCTGGCGACCGGCCACTATGCCCGGCTGGACTTTGGCTCCGGCCGATGGCTTCTGAAAAAGGCGGTCCGGGTGGAGAAGGACCAAAGCTATGTGCTGTCCATGCTCACCCAGGAGCAGCTGGCCCGCTCCTGCTTCCCCCTGGGGGAGCTCTCCAAGGAGGAGGTGCGCGCCATCGCCGCTGGGGCCGGGCTGGTCAGCGCCCGGAAGGGGGAGAGTCAGGATATCTGCTTTATCCCTGACGGGGACTACAGCGCCTTCCTCCGCCGGTACACCGGGAAAGACTACCCCGCCGGCCCCTATCTGGATGAAGCGGGGGCGATGCTGGGGCGTCACACCGGTCTGGTGGACTATACGGTGGGCCAGCGCCGGGGGCTGGGGGTGTCCTCCAGCGGCGGGCGGCTGTATGTAAAGGAGCTTCGTCCCTTGGATAACGCGGTGGTGCTGTCTTCCAACCAGTCCCTGTTCCGGCGGACCCTCGTCGCGGGCGGGCTGAACCTGATCGCCTGCGAGAGGCTGGACGGCCCTGTCCGGTTGGCCGCCAAGATACGCTACCGCATGGCGGAGCAGCCCTGTACGGTGGAGCAGACCGGGGAGAGTTTTATCCGCCTTACCTTCGACCAGCCCCAGCGAGCCGTCACCCCGGGGCAGACTGTGGCCCTCTACGACGGCGATACCGTGGTGGGCGGGGCCGTTATCGAAAAAAGCGTTCCAGACTAGGCGTTGTTTGAAAAATGGAAATGTGCCCAACGGCGAGAAAATTTTTCGCCAGACGAAGCCAATTTGACGCGGGAATACTGGATGTATTTCAAGGAAAATTGGCAAAGTATGGCGGAAAAAGAGCCGGCGTTTGGGCATGTTGACATTTTTCAAACAAGCCCTAAGGATTGAGGAGGTCCCTATGGCAAAGAAAAGCAACAAGCGCCAGCGCAGCCGCGCCGTGGAGCTGAAGCGGCAGCTAGAACAGGAGAAGCTGGCCGGGGAGAGGGAACGGGCCAAAAACCGCTGGAATCCCGCAGGCCGGGCGCTGCTGTATATCGACCTGGTATTCCTGGCCGTCCTCTCCCTGCTGGAGGCCAACCGCTTGATCGACCGGCAGATCAGCGGGCTCTGCACCATAATCGGTGTGATTGTGTTACTCGCCGCCCTGTGGCTGCTGTTTGGGGATGGCGGAAAAAAACGACCGGGAAAGGGGTCCCGGTTGTAAAAAGGATTGATTTTCCCTTTCCTTTGGTATATGATAAATGCTATTCTACAAATTTTCCCAACGAGAGGATTTCTTACCATGAGAAACGATATTGTTCTGCCCGGACTGGCGCTGACCGGGGGTGTGGGCGGCTTTCTCGCACGGCGGTGGCAGCTGGCCTCCGCTTATGTTCCGGAGACTGGGCTGTTTACCCGCGGCGCCCCCGCCACCCTGGTCCTGATGGGGCTGTTAGGGCTCACCGCCCTGGCCGTCCTGCTGCTTGTGTGCCAGCGCAGGGAGGGGCTGGAGGACTTTCTGCCCGCCTTTGGTTCCCCGGATGTGGGACAGATGACCGTTTTTGCCGCCTCCTGGGTGCTGTTCCTGGCCGCCGGGGGCTTTGGCATGCAGGCCGGCTTTCGAGGGCTTCGGCTGTGGAGAGGCAATCCAGAGCTGTATCAGCTCTCGCTCCCCGCCTCCCAGCTGCTGGCAGGCGGGCTGTTTGTCCTGGCCGGCTTCGGCGTTCTGTCTATGGGGCGGATGGCCTACCGGGGGGAGCTGAACAGCGTCGGCTGCCGGCTGGCCTCCTTCCCCGCCCTGGCGGGGCTGGTGTGGCTCTTCGCCACCCACCTGAAGCACGGCACCGAGCCGGTGCTGATGAAGTACGGCTTTGTGCTGTTCGCCGCCCTGCTGCTCACCCTGGCCCACTACTACGCCGCCGGATTCCTCTTTGGAAAGCCCCACCCGCGGCGTACTGCCTTCCTGGCTCTGCTGGGGGTGGCGCTGGGGGTGACCTCGCTGGCGGACGGCCCCGATCTGTTTACTGCCGCCGCCACGGCGGCCTTCTCCCTGTCTGCCCTGGGCCTGGCTCGAGCCCTGCTGGGCGGCCCCTGGCCGGAGCGAATGCCTCCCGCGGAGGAGGAAGGACAGGAGAAATAATAGGAAGGGGCCGGCGCCCTCGCCGGATTGCATCTCCCCGCCGCATATCGTAAGGACATGGGCTGCCGAGGGCGGCGGCCCCTACAAATATGAACAAAAGGGAGACCGTTATGGAAAACAGACGTTTTTATATCACCACCCCCATCTACTACCCTAGCGACAAGCTGCACATCGGCCACACCTACTGCACCGTTGCCACCGACGCCATGGCCCGGTACAAGCGGCTCACCGGCTGCGAGGTGATGTTCCTCACCGGTACCGACGAGCACGGCCAGAAGATTGAGGACAAGGCCCGGGAGGCGGGGGTTACGCCCCAGCAGTATGTGGACAACATTGTCACTGGCCCTCGGGGCGTGCTGGATCTGTGGAAGCTGATGAATATCAGCAACGACCGCTTCATCCGCACCACCGACGGCTACCATGTGTCCGCCATCCAGAAGATTTTCAAGAAGATGCACGACAACGGGGACATCTACAAGGGCAAGTACGTGGGCAAATACTGCAAGCCCTGCGAGTCCTTCTGGACGGACAGCCAGCTGGTGGACGGCAAGTGCCCCGACTGCGGCCGGGAGGTTCAGGACGCGGAGGAGGAGGCCTACTTCTTCAAGCTGTCCAAGTACGCGGACAAGATTCAGCATCTGTTGGAGGATACCGACTTCCTGGAGCCCCGCTCCCGGGTGAACGAGATGGTGAACAACTTCATCAAGCCCGGCCTGGAGGA
>JAAWCR010000228.1 GCA_022793355.1 Lawsonibacter sp.
AGCCAGACGTGCGTCCACCCATGCCTCCCGCTTTTCCGGGGATACGGACGGGGACAGGATCTCGGCGCGGATGCCCTCGCCGGTGAGCAGCTTCAACAGCTTTTGCTGGGAATCGGTACGAGTCCAGCTGGTGTAGATCATTACCCGTCCCCCGGCAGAGATTTTCTCTTTGACCTTTTCCAGCACCGCGTCCTCTTTTGGCAGGGTATCGTCAAAACCGGCCTCGTTGCTGGGGTTGACGATGATATGGCCGTCGATGGGATGGACGATATCTGGCTGGTCATAAGGCTGGTCCGGGTAGACGGTGAGCAGATTCAGATAGGCGGACATCAGCCTTTTGGACTGCGCCCGCCGGAGTATCAGGGAGGGCGTTTTAAGGCGTTACCCTTTCATTCCACCCTTTGGATTATCAGTTCTGCTAAAAGGAGTTTTGCCTTTACAAATCAAAGCTAATGATTTATAATTTCTCAAACTGGAATTTTGGAGGGAAATCTGTCATGGATAACAAATCTTTAAAAGGCATTGCCCTAATACTGTTTGGGATACTTCTTTGCACAGGCGGTGTAGAGATAAATAGTACCGCTTTCCACAGCTTTAGCGACTTCCCATTCTCACTATTAGGCGTAATTATCGGAGCAGTTGGACTTTCAATGATTTTCATTGGAGATATAGATAAAAAGAACAAGTAACTTCCAGTTTGTGAGTGGGCACCTTCGGGTGCCCATTTTCCTTTTAGCGCCTAACCTTTTCAGTTAGGAACGTGTCACACTCTTTCCACTTCCACATTCGGCAATGATGAGCGCGACACCTTTCCGATCCAACTGGCGCTTGACCGCCTCGGCCACGGCCAGTTGTGCGTCGTAGAGGGAATACCCCGCTTTCTGCTGGATGTAGTCGTTGACAGCCAGCACCTCCTCGGACAGCGGCTCGGAGGCCGGGTCGAACAGGGGGGTGAACTGGTCCCGGATGCGGTCGGCCACAGTGACGCCGAAGGTGTTGAGGTAGCCGGTGATATTCTCCACGCCCTCAAAGCCGTCCGGCTGGTCCGGGCTGGCCCCGGGAATGGAGATGGCTCCACACTCCAGGCCCCGCTCCAAAATCTCCACCACATTTTCATCGTTGGGCCGCAGCTCCAGCACCCAGGCGTCCAACTTCTCTCTCAGGGAGAACACCTCCAGTGGGCGCAGCTCGCCCCGGTCGATGAGGGCGTCCAGAACACAGTCCCGGAACTCTTGGATCAGCGGCGCGGCGGTCTTGCGGTCCAGCTCCTCAAAGAGACGGTCCCGATCTCCGGCTGGGACAAAGATGTAGCACCTTCGGGGCTGAATGGTCTGCTGCTCGCCGCCCTCCTCCGGTTCCTCCTCGCTGTCCGGCTGGTCAGCTGCCTGTGGATCGTCGTCCACCATGAGGGTACCCACAGCGTACAAGCCGTCGTGGGACATCTGCCGCTGGTACTGCTTGGGGACGCTTTTCAGCTGGCGGGTCTTACCGTTGAACGGCATTTCAATGGTGGCCCCGCCGTAGATGGCGTCCGACATGGCCTTTACCATCTCCGGGTAGCCGCCGAAGCGGACGGCGCTGATCACGCTGTCCTCTCCGTTCCGGTCCAGGATAATGGTGTCCGCATACACGGTCAGGCGCACAGATTTGCCTGGGTCATAATAGGTCAGCTGAATCAATCTGCTTTTTGACATTCATTGAAAAACTCCCTTCTTTTGAACAAAAAAAGACCGTGTTCGCCTCTGAAACAGGCAATACACGGTCGTTCTTGTTCGTTTATTTGATTTCAAGGTCGATTGAAGTCCGGTGCGGCTGGGCGCACTACGCCCCTGGCCACATTCCATTCCGCCCTAACTTACTCCGCCCTAACTTACTCCGCCCTAACTTACTCCGCCCTGAAATACTCTTACATTTTACTATCTAAGGACTGGTCTGTATAGTTGAAGTTTTTTCAACTACACTTGAGAAAATATTCGTAGATTGATTTTTATCCCTAAAATCTTCTATAAGCCAAGTTCCTGAGTGATTTGCTCCAATAGCGTATCTATTTTTTTGATATCTCTGATTGATAGCTTTTGCTCCATAAGTACCTGCTCAACTTGTAAAACCTTCCGGAAAGCGCGTCCGGCGGTTCCACGTAATACACTGCCCCTTTGAAAGTTAATTTTTTCTTTTTCAAAATCTATGATGTTGATTTTATATCCATATTTGAGCCAAGAATCGGATATACAATAATCTGGCAGCGACAACTCTACTGCGTGAATTGGAAAGCCATCTTGCTTCCAGAGCTTATTGCGTTGCCCCACCTCTAAATCAAACGATGTTTCATACCAGAAAACATGGAACTGGTATGCTTCTACAGGAAGAGATTTCTCTAAAATTTCCTCTATCTTTGCAAAAGTCAATGTAACAGACCTCTGTTCACATTTATGAAAAAAATCTGTTAGTTTGATATAAGGGGATTCTTCTGTCAAAAGATCATCCTCATCAGAAGTATCTTCTATATAGTCTTGCAAGAGTTGAATTAAGTCTATAGATCCACTGGATTCACAGCCTCCGTAAACTCGATAAGCGTCATATGCGCAGCGTTTATGAACATAGAGGAGATTATCCAGCTTTCTGCCTTTCCAGACAATCCGTTCAATAATTTCCACTTCCTGATCTGCTAATATGCGGTCGCCACAGTAAGCACATATCCCCTTCTGTCTGTCCCATACAATGCGATAATTGCCGTTGGCCTTTTGCACATCCCTACACGCAACAATTAATCTGCATTGATGGAGCGCCGTGTGCAATGAAAGTCGCATGCACGGTGCGAAGCGGGGGAAAATCCGCTCTGACTGCTGTTCTCTCACAAGAGCAGTAAAAGCGGCGGACTACCTATCGCTATCCGCATTCCCACCGACGTGGCCCGGGCAACCATCTTCACCACTGGAACCTACAGCGCCCGGCTGAATTACCGGATTCTCTACAAAACCAACTACTCTGGGGCCTACCAGGTGCTGGCGTCCAATCTCATCACCAGCAGTAACTACTCCTTCAGCCTGAACGCTATCCCCACCCAGGCGGGGGAGTATGTCACGGATATTTACTTGGACTTCGGCAAGGTGCCCGTGGGCTTCCAGTCGGTGGCCAATCCCACCCTGACGGTCACCGTCAGTGGGACAGCGGCCAACGGTTACCAGCTGATTAACCGAGCCGACGCAGGCGGCAAGTATCAGGGGACATGGCAGACCGCCCAGGCTGCCTGGCTCACCGTTGTGCACAAGCTGACACCCACTTAGGGCCTGCTTCGTAACCTCAAACAGCTTGGAAGACAAGCAATATGGGATGAAATATGGTAGAATAGG
>JAAWCR010000213.1 GCA_022793355.1 Lawsonibacter sp.
GAGAATCAGACCGTCCCCTTCCCCCACCAGCAGCCGGAGGAACAGCCTGTGTCCTACTTCCCTCCGGAAGAGGCTAAGCCAGCCGAGGCCGCAGCGCCTGCCCCCGCTCCCACTCCGGCCCCTGAGTCGGAGCCACCCAAGCCCACCGTCAATGACGATGACTGGGATATGCTGGAGCGTATTTTCAGCAAGAAGAGATAATCAGGACAGCCTGCACTCACCCTACCAGGTGTGAAATTGGCGGCGCCTCAAAGTGCAGTGAAACGGTCTGCCGACCGCATATTCTTAAAAACAGCCCCACTTAAGTGGGGCTGTTTTTATTCACTCTTATCTGCGATCTCGCCCATTAATGGGCGAGATAACGGTCTTTTATCTTAATTTCGAGCACGCCTCGCTTTTCTGACCTTATAAGCATTGAAATAAACCAGATGAGTCAAGACAAAGACCACCCGCAGAGCAGGTGGCCTTTCCTTGGACGAATAGAACATTAACCGAGCAGCTGGCGCACATCCTCGGTGGCCCGTTTGCCATGGCTGAGGGCCGCCAGGCCGGACTGGAGCAGGATGGACCGCCGCATATCCTGAAGCAGGGTGTTAGCCGCTGCGGTGTCCCGCACCGGCTCCTCGGGAACGTTGATATACTGGCGGAAGCTGTACAGGCCGCTGAAGCTCTCCTCCAGCTGGCTGTACAGTGCGCTGTATACCTTGCGCACCCGGGAAACCTGTCGGCGTCCGGCCTCTAGGGTGATTTTGGCGGACCTGGCGTATTCCCGCGTGGTGACACGCAGATGATCCAGGCGCAGGGTCCGGGAGGAGAGACAGAACTGGGGCAGCGTTACGGTGTCCTCACCCATCTGGAGGGAGATTCCGGCCTTTCTTCGGAGCCTGGCGCTTCCAATATCCGCGCCGTCGGAAATCTGGATCTCCCCGCAGATGCCAAAGAGACAGGCCCCAATATCCGCGCCGGAGTCGCCGCCTTGGGCCTTTATGATCCGGGCGGGCCCGGAAATCAGGATGTCGCCGCATACGCCATGCACGCCCGCGCCGATGGCGGCGGCATGGTAGTCGGCTTCGGCGGAGACGGTCCCTCCGATAATCATAATCGGGCCGATTCCGCTGTGCTTACCCGCGCCAATGCCCGCGCCGCCGCCGGCGCCTACAGCGGTGATGACGCCGCCGCGGATCATGATATGGCCGTTGTCGTCAAGTCCCGCACCGCTGTCCCGCCCGATGCCCGCGCCGCCGGCGGCTCCCGCGGCGGTGAGCGATCCCACCGGGGTCCGGTCGTTGGGCGGCCGAAGGCAGTCGATATTTAAGGTGGTACCCTCCCCGAGGGAAAGGCCCGCACAGCCCGCGCCGCTTTCAAAGCGGTTTCGGGTTCCGGGCTTGAGCAGCAGCTTTACATCGTTTTCCCGTCCCAGGTCGAAAGCTCTGCCGGAGGACACCCGGCAAATCACGCCGCCCAGGGCCAGCTCCGTGGCCCCTATGCCGTCAACCAGTGCTACCCGGCCGCTGAAGGGGGCGTGGTTGAGGTCCGTCCCCATGCCGCCGGAAATTCCGGTCACCTGGGAGGAGAGGATATAGAGGGTCCGGCTCTCCTCTTCGTAGCTCCAATCCTGCCCGGCCTCGCCGCCGGTGACGGTGAAGGGATTGGGGTACATGGAGACCTCCTCAAACCGTCCTGCGTTCTGGTTCCAGCGCAGATAAGCGTACCGGGTCTGAAGGCGTCCCGCCCTGTCCCGGCCCCGGAGGACCAGGGAGTGGATGGAGAAGCCGTGGGTGGGGTCTCCCTTGGCCAGCCACAGCCGCGCGGGGTCGGGGTGGTCGCCGCCCCGGAGGTTCATCCGTCCCTGTTTGCCGTCCAGCGCCATGGAGGTAATATGGCTCCAGCCTGGAAGCAGCGTTTTCCAGATAACGTCAAAGGGGGCGAGCGGCTTTCCGTTTAAATTGCTTACGTTGTTTGCCGGAGCTGCCAGTGAGGCTGTCCCCTCCAGAAGCACCCGGGCGGCGATGGAGTGAGCAGCTTCGCCCTCCTGTGTTTCCACGGTTACCGCGCCTTCGGTCAGATGCAGCGTATTGGAGGCGTTGGCGTGCAGAAGGCCGAGCTTCAAAAGTCCGCTGCCGCCAAAGTTGAGAGTCGAGCCCTCCCGTAGGGAGAGCTGGTCAAGGGTATTTTGTCCTGCGGTGAGGATGCGGGCCATGGCGGTATCCACCGTTAGCAGGGCGGCGGTCAAATTCCGCAGGGTGACCGTTCCGGAGCCGGTAATCAGGATGGACTGCGCCCCCTGGTCCGTCCCCTGAATTACCACATCCGCCGGCCCGTCCACAGTCAGCACACCGGTGGCCTGGTGGTAGGTTACGCCAGACAGGTCCCGGCCCGTCACCTGTAGGGTTCCAAACTGCATAGATGCGGTTTGAGGGCCGGACGGCACCGCCGCGTCCCCTTGGGCCGCCGGCCCGGAAGGAAAGCCTGGATCGGCCTGCGGGCCGGGCTGGGTGTTTACCTGGGTGTTCGCCTGGGAGGCGGCATCGTGATTGGGGAGGGCGGATAAAAGCTCCATGATAAGGTCCAGCCCTGTGCTGCCCATATTGGCGAGAAGGGCGAGAAGGGGGGGGCTGACGGCGCCGGGAGCTTCGCCCTGGGTGAGCAGAAGGTTGACCAGAAAATCTTCAAACCCAGGGGCCGTCCCCCCTGTAAACTGAGCCTGGAAGTCGGCAAGACTGGTAAATTCCCCGTTCGTCAGCTCCTCAATCGCCTGGTCCAGTGGGACGCCCTGGGCGACCTTTTCCAGCAGCAGCCGCAGCCCTTCCATCGCCTGCTGGGAATCGACCGTTCCGGAGGTTCCGCCGGAAATTACCGCACCCAAGTATAGGGCGGCCAAGTAACCGGTGGTGGGGTCACTCTCCGGCGAGCGGCCGGCAAGGGCGGCCAAGAGCTCTTCGGCGCTGGCGGTTTTGTCCAGCCCAAGGGCGGCCAGCAGCTCTCCGGCGGAGGGGGCATTCCAGGTGAGGCTCTTCACCAGCCAGTCGGGGAACTCCACTGTGCCCTCCTGTTTGGTGAAGGCCTCGTCCAGCA
>JAAWCR010000029.1 GCA_022793355.1 Lawsonibacter sp.
AGCTCGGAACGGACCGGCAGTCCTCCACCGCCAGCTCCTTCAGCCTGTCATAAAGCTCCTGCGGCATCCCAACCGCTACCTTCTTTTCATACTTCATCTTATCGCCTCCTTGCACTATTATACACTACATTACATAAAGTGCAACCCCTTGTTTTTTAATCTCCAAAACGGTACACTATCTAACATAAACTAGTGCAAGGCGGTGTGTGGCATGTCAGAATCGGTACTGGTAAATCGAACCAGATTCACTTCTTCCCTCAAGAATGAGCTTATGCAGGATTTTAATGAGCTTTCTGCAAAAACGAGGATAAACAAGTCCCGTTTACTGGACGAAGCGGTCGAGGACCTCTTGAAGAAATATAAAAGAAGGATGGCTGAGTAAGCCATCCTTTTCCTTTGCCCTGCAAGGCTCCTCTTGAACGCAGACCTTGGGGCACGTCTCTACAGGCGGACAAACGATTCCTCCGCAACCACCATCCCGGGCAGCTGCTGCTCCAGAAAATAGAGAAGCAAGGCGTGTTCCCTGCCGCCGTTCAGAACAGCGGCTTCCCTGGTCCCAGCCCGCACCGCCTGAATACCGGCCCGCACCGCAGGCCGCAGGCTTTCGGCGATCCCGCCGGTTTCCATCAGCTCCTCCGCCCGCTTCAGGTCCATGCGGTCCAGGGAGGTGCTGCCGGCCCAGTCGGGGGCGAGGATCGCTAGGCAGTCCGGCGGCCTAGAGGGCTCGCCACTCTCCCCCTCCAGCACCCGCACCCGCACACCCACCGCCCGCAGGGCGGACACATCCTGAAACACATCGGATCGGGCCACGGCGGCACACCGCACCTCCACCGTTTTCCCGGCGTACCGCTCCAGCAGGGGCAGGGCAGAGAGCAGGCCCCGAATTTTTTCCTGTCCATCCAGGCCGTGAATCATGTCATATTCCTGCAAAAAACTTTGGACATATTCCGCGTCGGTGGGAGTCTCCACATATTCCTCCCCTCGCTTTTGATAGGTCTCGTCACCCTTTCCGGCAATGAGCAGAATTGTCGGCTCCCGACACCCCAGAACAGCCTGACGGATGGCCTCGCCCCGGTTGAGCTCAATTTGGCAGGGACAGCCCTGTTTCTCCACAAAGGAGGCGATTTCCCGGCCGATATCCAAGGTCTCCTCCCCCTCGCTGTCGTCCTCGGTGACAATCACCAGGTCGGAGTACCGCCCCCCGACCTCCCCTAAATCCTGCCTCCGGTCCTGGGCCTTGCTGCCTACGCTGCCAAAGACCGAGACCACCCGCCGTCCGGGGTACTCCGCCCGGGCGGAGCGGCACAGATTCTCAAAGCTCATGCGGTTGTGGGCAAAGTCCACAATGGCGGTAATAGTACCGCTAGCGTTGGAGTAGACCTCCATCCGCCCCGGCACCCGGGCCTTTTCCAGCCCGGCGTAAACGCACCGCGGGGGTATGCCCAGCCCCTGGCAGACGGCAATGGCGGCCAGGGCGTTTTCCACATTGAACAGCCCCGGCATGGTGAGGCGGAACTCCCGGTCGAGGTCCTTGCCGCGCACCCAAAACAGAATGTCTCCGCCCCGCTTGCACACCTGGGCGGCATAGATATCCGCCGCCGGGTCCTTTTGAGAGAAGGTGATCACCGGCTTCCCCGCCCCCCTTGCCACCGCCAGCACCCGAGCGGCGTGGTCACAGTCCAAATTGACGCAGTTGACCGCTCCCTGCTGGAAAATCCGCAATTTTGAGGTGAAATAGTCCTCGAAATCCGGGTGCTCCACCGGTGAGATGTGATCAAGCCCGATGTTAAGGAAGGCGGCGGCGGCGAAGTCGGTACATAGCGTTCGGTGGTATTTTAGCGCCTGGCTGGAGGCCTCCATCACCACGTAGTCCAGCCCCGCCTCCACGGCCCGGGCTAGGTGGCGCTGCAGCTCCAGCGGCTCCGGGGTGGTGATGTGGGACTCAAACCGTTCCACCCCGTCGTAGGTGATGATGGTGGACAAAATGCCGCATTCAGCCCGGTTCCGCTCCCGCTGGTGCTCGTCCAAAATATATTTGAGGTAGTAAGCGGCGGTGGATTTGCCCTTGGTGCCCGTCAGGGCGATTACCTTCACCCGACCGGAGGGGTGACCGTAATACAGGTCAGCCAGCGGAGCAATGGTTTGGCGCATGTCGGATACCTGAACGCAGGGCAGATCCACCTCCGGATAGGGCCGCTGGCTCACATAGGCGACAGCTCCCCGGTCCTTGGCCATTTGCAAAAATTCCGCCTTGAAGTGAGCCCCCTTGCAAAGGAACAGGGTGCCGGGCTCCACCTCCCGGGAGTCGTAGGACACCAGCTCCACGACGGCGGACCGGTCCAGCGTCTCCGGTACGGGCGCGTCCAGGAGATTTCGCTCCTCCAGCAGGGCAATATAGTCGCTGAGGGTGTGGTTCATTTGCGAACACCTCGATAGTTTACTTAACATTCATCAAATAAAAAACTACAACCATTTGCATGACAATAATAAGCGGAATGCCGAAAGCAAAATAGTCTTGCTTTGTTTTATGCCTAAAAAATACATAGCTAATCTGTAGATATTACATAATCTATAACCCGCTCCAAAACATTTTGACGTTCTTCCTGTGATGGTACAGTTTTTTACTCACGATTATACTCCTGACTATAGTTTTTATTTTATAAAAATATGCCGCAGCGGTTTATGGCAGGCCTCCACCGCCCGCTCGGCCAGGACGGCCATGGCGTCGGTATAGAAGGGGGGCAGATGGTGCTTGTCCGCAAAAACGGACAGCTCGGTGCAGGCCAGCACGCCGCAGTCACACCCCTGGGAGAGCAGATCCTGGTGGATGCCGGCGAATTTTTGAGGGTCCCCGTCCCGTCCCGCCTTCACGTCGTCGTAGATAAGGGACATAACCAGCTCCTGGGCCTCTACCGAGGGGACAACTGCCTCAATCCCGGCGGCAGAAAACTCCTTTTGGTATAATCCGCTCTGAATTGTACCATCTGTAGCCAAAATTCCGGGCCGTTTCAGCCCCTGGGCGGCCAGCAGACGAGCGGTCTCCCGGATCATGTGGATAATCGGAATGCCAATGTGCTTCTGCACCTGGTCCAGAAAGAAGTGGGAGGTATTACAGGGAACAGCGATACAGGTGCACCCCGCCTGTTCCAGCAGCCTGGCGTCGGCCAGCAGACGCTGATAGACCGCCTCCCGGGCCTTTCCTCCGCTGAGAATAGCGGAGGTGCGGTCGGGCATGCCGCTGTCGGACAGGATCAGGGCATTGACATGCTCCTGGTCCGTCCGGGCGTCCGTTCGGTCAATGACAAATTGGTAAAAAGTATTGGTGGCCTGGGGGCCCATGCCGCCCAGAACACCGAGACGATACTGCATCATGGATTACTCCTCGGTGGGCACTTTGTTGTACTGGTCAAACCGCTTGATGTTGCCCAGGTGGTTTTTGCACACCCGCAGGCGGCGCTTCAGGGAGCTGTCCCCGGCGTAGACCAGGGAGTGGTGGTCCGCCCCGGCCTGGATGAGGGCGCGCATCTCCTCGTGGTACTGCCTGGGAGTAAATTTGAAGGCCACCCGCTTGGGCACCATCCGCCACAGGGATCGCTCCTTCACCATCTGGAAGGGCAGTTGTTTTCCCTCCACCAGGTCCTCCACCAGCAGCTTGGCGATGTTATGTCCCGATCCGGTGACGTAATAGTTGCTCCGGCCCTGGCGGCAGTTGATCTCAAAGGCTTTGTACTTGCCGTCCCGCCGGTCGTACTTGATGTCGAAGTTGGAAAAGCCCACATAATGCAGCTGTTCCAGCAGGCCTTTTATTTTCCGCTCCAGCTCCTCGCAGCACTCGGTAAGGATGACCGCGTGGTTGCCGATGCCGTGAGGGGAGTGCTCCTCCAGCAGGACGTGGCCCAGGCACATGGTAGTCACCCGGGCGTTTTGGTCGGAGTAGCTGGTGAGCACCCGCATGTAGCTGTCGTCGCCGGGAATAAACTCCTGTAGAATCATGTGGTTTTTATACCCTGCGGCATACACATGATCCAAGCTCTCCAGCAGCTCCTCCCAGCTCTGGCAGATGTAAACCTTGGCCAGGGAGTGGTCCCCGGTGGCCCAGTAGGTAACACTCTCGGCGGGCTTGGCGATATAGGGCGGACCCCAGGGCAGGGTGAAGTTGTGGCCCATGGACTTGTCGTAGATGAAAGTGGCCGGGTGGTCGATGTCGTACTGGTCGCACAGCTTGTAAAACTCCTCTTTGTTGATGAGGCGGTCCAGTAGGCCGGCGTCGATATAGGGGGCAATCACATTCTCCGGCAGGGTGTCCCGGCAGTGGGCCGCCATCTGGACGTAGTTATCCCCGCAGCCCAGCAGGATAATCTTCTTATCAGGAAACTCCTCCGCCACCGCCTGGGCGTTGCGGCGGAACGCGGCCATATCCTCATTTTCTGGACACACACGGTAGTCGATAATGGCGCTGTCATGGCAGGGAAAGGAGGGGTACTTGCCATAGGCGATGGTGCGGATGCCGTAGGCCTCGTGAAAGGCCCGGGCTACGCTGTATACATTGATGTCGCCGCCGAACACCAGCGGCTGGAAGGGAAAGCGATTGGACATAAGAAAAACCTCGTTCCTGTTTTCTAGGGGCGGCCTGTGGCCGCCCCTGCACAGCTTCAGCGAAACTCCCGGGTAAACCCTCTGGCGAAGAGGGGGTCGATGTCAAAGCAGGCCGGGTCCCCGGCGGAGCACTTGACGTTGGTGACGTTCAGCAGGGTCTCGGTGGCGCCGATGGGGCCGAGAATACGAACCTTCTGCCCGCTCACCCGAACGGTGCGCTTTTGGGCCTGACGCCACCGGGCCAGCAAGGCCCAAAAGCTGGTTTCCCGGGGCCGGATCACCCCGAACCCGTTCTGGTAGCCCACGGGAAGCACCGCCACCCGGGTGGGCTTTTTTAGAACGATTGGCTTATCCGTTCCAACGCAGTGGCCCTTGGGCAACCAGCGGACCTCGGCCAGGGAGACCTCGCCAAACCCCACGGTTTTCAGCCGGTCGTCCCGGGTGCGGCGGCAGCGGCCCAAAACGGCCGAGCCCGCCCGCACCCCGTCCAGCCGGGCGCTGTCGTTGTGGAGCAGGGCAAAGGAACCGGCGGCGTGGACGGTGCCTGTTTCAAAGCCGGCGGCGTGAATGGTATCCAGCACGGTATGGAACTGCTCCAGCTGGCGGGCGGCCTCCGGATCTCCTGGCTTCATACCGTGGAGCTGGGTATAGATCCCCTCCAGGGCCACATTGGGTAGGGAGCGGTAGGCCAGCAGAATCTTTTCCGGCTCGCTGACCAGAAAGCCCCCAAACCCCATGCCCGTGTCCACCTGGATGTGGGCGCAGGCCACGGTGGAGCGGTTTTCCGCCAGGGCGTTGAGGGCCAGCCCCGTGTCTACCGAGGAGATGGTGCACACCACGTTCAGATCCACCAGCCGCTCCAATTCCTCCCGGTCGGTGGTGGAGCGGAGCATGAGGATTTCCTCGTCCTCAAAGCCAGCCTGGCGCAGTTTCTCCGCCTCCCGCACTTCATACACCGCAAAGCGGCCGATCCCCTCCGCCCGGAGCAGCTTCGCCATGGGAACGGCTCCCGCCCCGCCTCCGTCGCCGGTGAGCACGCCATAGATGACCGCTCCCGCCGCCCGGTCCTTGATAATGGTCAGGTTGTGCTTCACCGCCGCCTTTTCAATGACCAGCGTACGCATAAGGATTGCCCCCTTTTGTCTGTCTGGGATACCGGATTAGTCTGCCCATGTCAGTAGCTATGCAATACGAATTCATTTTATTTTACCACCTCTTGGGGAAAATAGCAATGGATTGCGGCAGGAAAAGCGGGAGCTTTTTCCCCAAAGCTCCCAAAAAACCGGCCTTGCAAAGCGCACCTCCCTGTGGTATGATAAGGGCTGTTCACAATTCTCTCGGCAAGAAAGGAAGCAAAACATGAAACGAATGAAGCGATTCGGGGCTCTGACACTAGCCCTTATCTTGGTTCTCTCCGCCCTGACTGGCTGCGGGGAGAAGGGGGGGAACTCCGGCTCAGGCACGGGCGGCAGCTCCTCCCAGGCTGCGCCCATGGACCTGTCCAAGGTTACCGACCCCTATCTGGCCGCCTCCGGGCTGGCTGGGGATGAGGTGGTTTTGAAGCTGGGCGAGGGGGAAATTACCGCTGCCGACTACCTCTACTGGCTCAACCGGGTGATCAGCGACTATCTGTCCCAGTTCGGCGGACAGATGCCCACCCTCCCCTGGGACACCGAAATGACCGACGGCCTCACCTTCGGACAGTCCATGTCGGACCAGGCCCTAGATGTGGCCGCCTACTACTGCGCGGTCGCCCAGCTGGCCCAGCAGGAAGGGCTCAGCCCCGATCCCTCTGTGGCCTCCGACACCGACCAGTATTACGCCGACCTGGTGATACAGGCGGGGGCTGATGAGAACCGGGTGATTTACACCCTCTGGAGCAATATGCTCACCAAGGATCAGCTCACCCGCCTCAATGAAAACGGTGACCTGTACAACCAGCTTTACGAGTTGTATTTCGGCCAGGACAGCGGCAATGCCCCCACCGACGCTGAGGTGATGGCCTATCTTGAGGAGTCCGGCCAGTACCGGGCAAAGCACATCCTTCTGCTCACCGTTGACATGGACACCCGGGAGCCCCTGGACGAGGAGACCATCGCCCAGAAAAAGGCCACAGCGGAGGGCCTGCTGGCCCAGCTCCGGGAGGCGGAGGACCCCATCGCCCTCTTCGACACCTTGATGAAGGAGCACAGCGAGGACTCCGGCCTGGCCGCCTATCCCGAGGGCTACACCACCTCCAAGGGAAAGATGGTGGCCCCCTTTGAGGAGGCAGCCCTGGCCCTCCAGACCGGCGAAATCAGCGACCTGGTGGAGAGCGAATATGGTTATCACATCATCCTCCGCATGCCCATGAACCCCGACGACTTCCGGGCTGAGTGCACCTCCTCCCTGATGCGGGATCGAGTCAACCAGGAGATAGAGCGTCTGGGCATCGAAAAGACCGACGCCTTCGCCAAGGTGGACGTGGGTATCTTTTGGGACGGCATGCAGTCCCTCCAGTCCGCCATCCAGACGGCGCTGGCCGGCTGAACAGGAAAAGAGAAGCGCCACCATCCGGTGGCGCTTCTTAGTCGTTTTTGGGATAAAATAATTCTTCCAGCGAAACGCCCAAAATATCGGCAAACGCAAGCAGTTCTTTGTCAAACACTCTCCTCTTCTGGCCTTCCAGCGCGGACAGCGCAGACTGTCCAATATCTATCCCCCGTACTTGCAGCTGGGCGAGCATTGTCCCTTGATTCATCCCTATCTGTTTCCGGAGCCGAACCACATTTTGGCCGATTAGATTCTCTGTGCCAAGAGTTTGCCGCTTTGGCATGGCCGCTCCCCCTCAGATTTTATCGGATTATCCTATAATATTTGCAAAGGGACTTGATTTTATCTGAAAACCAGCTAAAATAGGAGTGGGAGGAATTGACTATGGAAAATGAAACCTATAAAAAGCTCTATCTTCACGCCTTCAACCGCCTGACCGACCTCCAAAAAGAAATTGAACAGCTCCAGTCTGAACTGGAGGAGATGTACCTGGACCTGAGCGAACCACATCCGAACAGTTAAAGCGGCAGGGGCGCCCTAAACCGGGGCGCTCCTGCCTTTTTTCGGAAAAAACATAAGATGTAAACTAAAGTTGGTTGTCAAACTGCCCTGGAGGGACTATGATATTCTTGTATTTAAATCCGACAAGGAGGATGTCCCTATGGATATGAAAGATACGTTGCAATTTTACCGGAAACATCAGGGCCTGTCCCAGGTGGAGCTGGCGGAGGCCCTGGACGTCTCCCGGCAGACCATCTCCAAGTGGGAGACAGGGACCGCCCTCCCCTCGGCTGAAAACCTGCTGGCCCTGAGCAAGCTGTATGGCGTGACTGTGGACGCTCTGCTCAACGGCACAGCAATCGAGCGCACCCAGGAACCGCTGGAATTGGTCTCCCTTGTGCCGGAGCCTCCCGCCGCTCTGCCGCCGGAGCCCGGCCTCATCCCCCGGCAGAGGCTGATTGCGTGGATGCTGGCGGCAATCCTCCTGGCAGACCTGGTGCTGTTCTTTATGGGTATCTCCTGGTACGCAACCTCCTTTCACTCGGGCTTCCTTACCTTTATTGAGTTTCTGCGCATCTTTACAGCCTGCGCCATCGGCCTGTGCTTCGCCTGGTACGACCGCCGCTGGCCCGCGAAAACGCGGACTTCCCTTTTGATTGCCGCTGCCGCACTGTTCCTGGGCCTGTTTCCGCTGCTGTTTCCCTCTCCCCTGCTCTGGCGGCTGTACGATTTGATCGCCTGGAGCGGTGTTAGAACCTTCGAGGCGGTCCTTCCCTCCAACCCCGTCCGTATGTTCATCGGACTGATCCTGTGTGACGAACTTGTCATTTTCTTCCATATGCTCTGCGTTGCCACCTTCTATTTGGGCCATCTCTGGTTTTCCCGGAAAAAGAAGAACTGCATCCCTCAGCCCCAGGCGGCACAGCAGGCTTAACACAGAGGAGCGCCCCAAACCGGGGCGCTCCTGTTATTTTCCCGTCATAAAATACGGTTCGTTATCGCTCCTCCCGGAAGTAGTTCAATCCCAGCGCGGCGGGCTGTCCGGAGCCCTCCCGCTTGCGGACGGAGGAGGCAATCAGGACGATCGCGGTAATTAGGAAGGGCAGGGCCTTGTACAGCTGGGCCGGGATCGCGTTAAGCCAGCCCAACGCGCCGGGGAAGGCACCGGCCAGGGCCCCGGAATAGATTTGCAGCGTATTGAAAAAGCCGAACACCAGGGTGCCCAAAACCGCCAGCACCGGATTCCAGTTGGCGAAGATAACCAGGGCGATGGCAATCCAGCCATAGCCGTTAATCCAGCAGTTAGAGCCCTCAAAGGACCCGCTCATGTTCAGCGCCATGTAGAACCCGCCCAGGCCCATAATGCCCGAACCGGCTATGATGTGGACGTACTTATACAGCAGGATATTCACGCCTACCGAATCGGCGGCACCGGGATTCTCCCCCACCGCCCGCAGGCGCAGTCCGGTTTTGGTAAAGTTCAAATACCACCACACCAGCACCGCGATGGCAATCCCCAGGTAGACCAGCACATTTTGGGAGAAAACCACCTTGCCCAAAATGGGGATTTTGGACAGCAGGGGGAACTCCAGGGCGGCAAAACCGTCCACCAGGGCAGAAGCCCCGGTCATGGCGGGCCAGCGCTCCCCCATACCCTTGCCCACAAAGAAGTACAGCCCC
Organism: Lawsonibacter sp.; assembly: GCA_022793355.1. Classification (GTDB taxonomy): domain Bacteria; phylum Bacillota; class Clostridia; order Oscillospirales; family Oscillospiraceae; genus Lawsonibacter. The sequence continues at coordinate 9,310 of JAAWCR010000029.1, forward strand.
AATCCGAAGGTGGTGATGGTTAATCCGGTGACGTTCTGGTTGGCCTGGAGGGAGACGGTCAAAACGGAGAAGATCAGGCCGCACAGCCCGGCGCCCAGGAAGGAGACCAGCAGTCCCACCGCCAGACTGTTGGTCATGCACCCGGCCAGGTAGCCAAATATGGCTCCCACCGCCATGGTGCCCTCCACGCCAAGGTCCAGGCTGCCGGCTTTCTCCACCACAATCTCTCCCACCGTCCCATAAAGCAGAGGGATGTTCACCAGAACGATATTGAACAGAAACAGGGTCAATACATTGATGGGGTCATTCATTTGACCGCCTCCTTTCCACCCCTGCGAACCAGTTTAAAGCGGGTAAAGAAATCTACCGCCAGCACCGTAAAGAGGATCACGCCCTGGAGCAGATTGGCGAAATTGGCGTCAATGGAGGGGTAGATGGTGCTGGCCGTCTGGCAGCCGTACTGTAACACGGTAATCAGCAGCGAGGCCAGCACAATGCCCACCGTATTCAGCTTGGCCAGCCAGGCCACAACCACGCCGGTCCACCCCACGTCGTTGGTGGGCGAGGCGGACATCACTCCGGCGGAGGAGACATGGAGGGCCCCCGCCATGCCAATCAGAGCGGCGGACAGGAAGATGGTGCGAATCACGATTTTTCCCACCTTCATTCCGGCGTAGCGTGCGGTATTGGGGCTGTCCCCCACCACGGCAATCTCATACCCCCGCTTGGTATAGTTGAGGTAGACAAAGAGGATGACACACAGGACCAGCGCCGCCACCAGGGACAGGTTCAGGTTAAAGGGCCCGATGGGGATGGTAACCATCTGTGCGCTTTCCGGGAACTTGGCGAAGCGGGGCCGGGCAGATGACCGGTCCAGGAAGAAATTCCACTCCCCCTTGGTCTCGGCGAAAAATTGCAGGAAGTACAGGGCCACATAGTTAAGCATCAGGGTGAGCAGTGTCTCGTTGGTGCCCCACTTCACTTTCAGCGCCGCCACGAATACCCCGTACAACCCGCCGCCCACGGCCCCGCACAGGGCCATGACAACCACCATCAGGGGCTTGGGCAGGCTCTCCCCCAGTTTCATAGCAGCCACAGCGGCCCAAAAGGCCCCCATGATGAACTGTCCCTCGCCGCCGATGTTCCAAAAGCGCATCTTAAAGGCCAGCGACAGGGCCAGGGAGACGATCAGCAGAGGGACAAACAGGCGGATAAAATTCTCCACTGCCCGCCAGGGGTAGCGGCTGCCGGGAATGCCCATGGTAATCAGCTGCCTGTAAAAGGTGACGGGCTCCACACCCTGGACCGACAGCAGCACTGCGCCCACCGCCAGGGCCAGGATCACCGCCGCCACATAGGCCATCAGCTGCTGGGCTGGGCTGGCCTGTTCCCGCTTGACGACATGGAAAAGGGGGCTTTTCATTCCTCCACCTCCTCGTTATTCTCAATGCGGCTGTCCTTGGCGATGCCGGCGGGCTTGTCCTCATACTTGCTGCTCAGGTCCAGAGCTCCGGTCATCATCAAGCCCAGTTCCTCCTTCGTGGTCTTGTGGGCATGGACCACCCCCATCACCTTTCCGTGGCACAGCACCATAATCTTGTCGCACAAGTCGATCATCACATCCAGGTCCTCCCCCACAAAGAGGATACCCACGCCGTCCTTTTTCTGGCGGTTCAAGATGTCGTAAATGGCGTAGGAGGAGTTGATATCCAGCCCCCGGACGGGGTAAGCGGTGACAATCACGTTGGGGCCCGCCTTGATTTCCCGGCCCAGCAGCACCTTCTGCACGTTGCCGCCGGACAGCCGGCGCACCGGAGTCTCGGTGGAGGGGGTGACGATCTCCAGGTCTTGAATCACCTGTTCCGCCTCCGCCCGGCCTGTTTTCCGGTCCACAAAGGGCCCACTGGACTGGCCGTATTTTTTCAGCAGCATGTTGTCGGTAATGGACATGGAGGGGGCCAGGCCCATGCCCAGCCGGTCCTCCGGAATGAAGGACATGGAAATGCCCTTGTCCAGAATGGCCCTGGGGCTGAGGCCCACAATATTGTCTCCCTTATGGATCATCATCCCGCTCTCAATGGGCCGCAGGCCGGCAATGGCTTCGCACAGCTCCTTCTGGCCGCAGCCGGCGATGCCGGCCACCCCCAGAATTTCGCCCCCCCGGATGTAGAAATTCACCTTGTCGATGGCCACCGCGCCCTCATCATTTCGGATGGTCAGCTCCCGAATCTCCAGCAGGGGCCGGGTTTTCTCCACCAGGGGGCGGTCAATGTTCAGCTCCACTTTCCGGCCCACCATGTACTCGGTGAGCTTCTGCTCGTCGGTGGAGGGGGTGTCCACAGTGCAGACGTACTCCCCCTTGCGAAGGATTGCCACCCGGTCGGAGATCTCCAGCACCTCATTAAGCTTATGGGTGATGATGATAATGGCGTGGCCCTCCTCCTTCATCCGCCGCAGCACATCGAAGAGTTTGGCCGTCTCCTGAACGGTGAGCACGGCGGTGGGCTCGTCCAGAATGATGATTTTGGCCCCGTAGTAGAGCACCTTAATAATCTCCAGGGTCTGTTTCTCGGACACGGCCATATTATACACCTTTTTTCGGGGGTCAATCTCAAAGCCAAACCGCTTGGCCATCTCCCCAATGACGCCGTACCGGTCCTTTTTCAGTACCGGACCGGACTTGTCGTCTCCTAGCCAGATGTTGTCAGCGGCGGAAAACACGTCTACCAGCTTGAAGTGTTGGTGGACCATGCCGATGCCCAGCCGCTTGGCGTCCTCCGGAGAGTTGATAGCCACCTCCCTGCCGTCCACCAAAATGGAACCACTGTCTGGCTTGTAGATGCCAGACAGCATATTCATCAGGGTGGTCTTGCCCGAACCGTTCTCCCCCAGCAGTGCCAGGATTTCTCCCGGCTTCACGTTCAGATTGATATTTTTGTTGGCGGCCACGCTGCCAAAGTTCTTGCAGATGCCCTGCATCTCAATGGCGTATTGCTGCTCTCCCATTCGGTCCCCTCCCTTTTTTGAAGCGGCACGCCGAGGCCGCCGCGCCCTGCTGTCCTTCTATAGGGGCGAATATCATCCGCCCGAAGCCGGCCATAACCGGCGGGCGCATGATAGCGCCCCTGCGCACACACTTTTTTGTCCCCTGTAAAATCCGGGCCGGCCGGTAATAACTCCGGCCGGCCCGGTTCGGGTCTGCGTAAATCGACGGAATAATTATCCTTCAACAACGCCCGCCACGTTGTAGTTCATGGAGCCCTTGATCACGCCGTCATCCACAGAGGGGCCGCCAGCGGGGACAATTTCAAAGTCCCTGTCCACCAAGCTGCCGTCCTTCAGCTCGACGCCATCACACCGCAAGGGGGCGTCGGTCTTGACGATTTCCACGGATCCGTCCTCCCCGATGTTGTAGGACAGCCTCACTCCAGAGAACACGTCCCACTCGCCGGAAATCATCAGGTCCCGAACAGCGGTCATAACGGCCTGGGTGTTGGGGGCTGCGATGGCCTCGTTCAGGGGGGAGGCGTCCACGAAGCCCTCCTTCAGACCGGCGTAGTAGGCGTTGCCGCCCATGTTCTCCACAAATTTGGACGCATCGCCGTTGCAGTCCATGGCGGCCTGGATGGCGGTCTGATAGTACACGTTCCAGTGCCAGATGGCGGAGGTCAGGTGGGCGTTAGGGGCCTGCTCGGTCATGTCGGAGTTATAGCCGCAGCCAAAAGCGCCGTTCTCCTGGGCCACCAGCTGGGGCTGGGCGGAGTCACAGTGCTGGGAGATGACGCCGCAGCTGTAGGTGTCAATAAGGGCCTGGGCGGCTTGGCGCTCCTTGGCCTCGTCACCCCAGGCGTTGATCTTGTTCACATAGACCAACGCGTCAGGGTTGGCGGACTGGGCGCCCAGGGCAAAGGCGTTGATGCCAGAACAGGTCTCCGCATACTCCCGGTTGTAGGCGGCCACATAGCCGATATTGTTGTTGCCCAGCTCCAGGGATTTCATGCCCGCAGCGATACCGGCCAGGTAGCGGGCCTGATAAATGCGGCCGAAGTAGTTGTTGAAGTTGGTGTCGTTGGCCATATAACCGGTGCCGTGGGAGAAAATCACGTCGGGATAATCTTCCGACTTGTCATTCATGGCGTTGATATAGCCGAAGGAGATGCCGAACACGATGTCGGCCCCCTGGTTGACCACGGTGTCAATGGCGTTGGCCACGGCGGTGTCGTCATTATCAGGCACGTTGTCCACCACAATCAGGTCGGCGGGGTCCAGGCCCAGGGCCTTCATGGCGGTGGTGATGCCGCTGTGATGCTGGAAGGTGTAGCCGGCCACGTCGTTCTGGCTGGTGATATAGACGGCGCCCACCTTAAAATCGGAGCCATTGTTCTCCACAGGGGTGGACGCATCGCTGCCGGCAGAGCTGGCGGAGCCAGGGTTGCTGGCGGGCGGGTTGTCGGGAGAGGTGCTCCCGGAGTTATTGCCGCAGGCAGCCAGGGACAGGCTCATGGCCGCGGCCAGAGCCAACGCAAGAAATTTCTTCATTCTGTTTCCTCCTTTGTAGTTCGGGTTCGTTTCATTCTTCCTTATATATTAAAACCGGATGGATCCGGTTTTAATCCACAAACTCTATGCCGGTTTCCTCGCTCATGGATTTGACCCGGGCCAATGACTCCACCCGGATGCCCTTGGCCCGCAAGCGGTCTCCCCCAGGCTGAAAGGCCTTTTCGATGACGATGCCCGCCCCGGCCAGATCAGCCCCGGCCTGCTTCACCAGGTCGATCAGCCCCTCCAGGGCGGCGCCGTTGGCCAGGAAGTCGTCGATGATAAGCACCTTATCCTCCGGGCCCAGGAATTTTTGGGAAACAATCACGTCATATACTTTTCCGTGGGTGAAGGACTCCACCTTGGTTGTATACACGTCCCCCGCGATATTCCGGGTCTGGCTCTTTTTGGCAAAAATCACAGGGCAACGAAAAAACTGCGCCGTGACACAAGCGATCCCGATGCCAGAGGCCTCGATGGTCAAAATCTTGTTCACGCCGCAGCCGTCGAAACGCTGCTGGAACTCCTTTCCAATTTCCGCAAAAAGGGCAACATCCATCTGGTGGTTCAGAAAACTGTCCACCTTCAGCACGTCATTGCCCTTTACCGTGCCATCCTGCCGGATACGCTGCTTGAGCAGCTCCATGGGCTCCCCGCCTTTCCAAAAGGTTAGCGGCCCGAAAGGGGTTCGGGCCACATTTTCAGAAACGAAAAGTATCATATTTACATTGTACAGGAAACATTCCTGATTTTCAATCCCTTTTTCACGGTTTTCCTCCAAATCCTGCACAATCTTTCCAGCCCTTTTCTGTCTTTTTCGGCAAAATCCCCAGCCCGGCATTCAGCCCTGTTTTCCCGCCGGATCTCCTTCCCCGGGAAATTTTTTCCCTGCGACAGTCTTCGACGGTCTATTTTCCATTTTATGGTAAACTATAGGCAGAGCCGGTCCCTGCCGGCCTGGGATACAAAAGAAAGGTGGGAGCCCTGATGTGGCCGCTGATGAAAAAGGGACTTTTTGAAACTGGGCGGGTTCTCTTTCTCCCCCTGGACGCAATACATACCAACCCCAACCAGCCCCGTCGCACCTTCGACCAGCCCGCCCTGGAGGAGCTTGCCGCCTCCATCCGGGAGCTGGGGGTGCTCCAGCCCCTTACGGTTCGTCGCAGGGAGGGCCAGTGGGAGCTGGTGGCGGGGGAGCGCCGGCTCCGGGCCGCCCGGCTGGCCGGACTGGCAGAGGCGCCTTGCCTGTCCATCCAGACAGATAGCCAGTCCTCCTCTCTGCTGTCTCTGGTAGAAAATCTCCAGCGCCGGGACTTGGACTTCTGGGAGGAGGCCCTGGCCCTGCGCAGCCTCATTGACACCTATCATATCTCCCAGGAGGAAGCTGCCCGGCGCATCGGCAAAAGCCAGTCCGCAGTAGCCAACAAGCTGCGCCTCCTCAAGCTGTACCCCGAGGTTTTAACTATCCTGCGGGACGGCGGGGCCACCGAGCGCCATGCCCGGGCCCTGCTGCGCCTGGAGACCCCGGAACAGCAATTGGCCGCCGCCCGGCAGGTGGTGGACCAGAAGCTTACCGTCTCCCAGACCGAAGCCCTGGCCGAAGGGATTCTGGAAGAGCAGCCCCTCCCCGCCCGAAAAAAACCCACCTTTATTGTAAAGGATGTGCGTCTGTTCCTCAACACCATTACCCGCAGCCTGGACCTGATGCGCTCTGCGGGAGTAGACGCCCAATGCAGCCGGGAGGATAGCGACGAGGAAATCCTGCTGACAATCCACATTCCCCGAAGATCCACCTGACCAGGCTGTGTCCTGGCGAATAGGATTCGCCGGGACAATGTTTCACGTGAAACAT
>JAAWCR010000214.1 GCA_022793355.1 Lawsonibacter sp.
CTGGGCCCTTCGCCCTGATAGGCGCTTTCCGGAAGGCCGTCGGTAAACAGCAGCCTGCGTCCCTCGTGCGGGCCAACGCAGACTGCGCGCTCCGCCGCATCCCGCTCCTTCTCTGTCTGAAAGCTGGGGCCGAAGTTTTGGGCCAGGTACTCGGGAACTGCGGCCAGCGCCTCCTCCGACAGGACGATATCGTCCGCCGCGCTCCACCCCTTTTCGTAGACCAGCTGTGGGTCGTCCGGCTCCAGGAGCTCGCTTTGCTCCGGGGCGGCGTGCTCCCCGTTCCATGTCTCGTCCTCCGAGCATTCAAACACAGGAAGAATGTCATGGCTGTGGTCGGGTGCAAAATACCGGGTAAATATCCTTTTGTACAGAACCACCGCCTGGTCCACCAGCGCTTTTGCGTCCAGGCAGGCAGAGCTGTCTCCCATCAGGCTGGTAAACAGCTCCAGCACGTCCTCAAAGCCAGAGAATTTGTTCAAAATCTGCCGGCTCTCCGAGGTAGCCGCCTGGGGAAACTGCTCCATCAGCCAGCAGATATGCAGCCAGCTACGGGAGGCGCTGCGAAAGCGCAGCGGATCACGCTCCAGCAGCTCCCGGGCGGCACGCTCCGCCATAACCGGAATGCCGGGACGCTGCTCCGTCAGCCTCCGGCGCACAACGTATTCCAGGCACATGTGGACGATGGGCAGCAGCGCGTCCATATCATAATCCCCATACCGGTATCGCCGCAGCCACAGGTTCAGCGCGTCCAACCCGAACAGCTTATCCCCGCCGCCCAGGATAACCCCCTCGTATACCGCAATCATCCCGCCGGCCTTCCGGTAAGGGGCGCTCATAAAACGAATATATTCCGGATACATTCTCCGGCTGTGATTCTCAGATACGGTCAGAAACAGGCTCTCCTCTCTATCCATTCCCGTTCTCCCGTCAGCCAAACCTTGTCGTCACAACGTCCTGGACCAGCTGAAATTCATACTCGTCAAAGCACTTGTTGGTAATGCAGACCGCTATCGCGTCCTTTGGGCGCATCCCGTCCGTCATCAGCCGCAGGGCGGCAATCATCCCGCGCAAATCCACCGGATGGGTGGAAATTTCACCATTGACCGCCTTTTCGTTCAGGTCCAGAAACAGCCCGACGCAGCGCTCAATATTCTCCTCTGCCCCATTGGTAATACCGGCGCTCAGCAGCCGGCGCAGCTGATGCGCCTGCAAGGTCGGCATGCGAATCACTGTGAAGCGGGAAACCAGCGCCTCGTTCAGCTCCCGGGTGCCCGCGTAGCCGTAGTTCATTGTGGCAAGAAAGCGGGTGGCCGGGTGCATGGGGATGCAGTCATACCCCGGCACATCAATCAGCCTGCGATAGTCCAGAACCGCGTGCATCACCGCAACGGCATCGTTCTTGGCCATATTGATCTCGTCCAGAATGCAGAAGCCGCCATACCGGGCCGCCTGCGCAATCGGGCCGTCGCGCAGGCGCACCTCTCCTCCGGTAAAGGTGTCCGTGCCAATGAGGGTGCTGCTGTCGGTGTTTACATGGAAGGAGACATTATAGGAGGGCCTGGCAAACAGCCACGCCAGATTGTCCGCCAATATATTTTTTCCGGTGGCCTTTCCCCCGCACAATAAAACATTTTCGCCTTGCAGCAGTGCGGAAACCGCCAAATCGAGGATCTCCTCGCCAATAAACGCCACAGGAGGCTGCGCGACGCGTCCCTGCGCCGGCGCATCCACAGAATAGAGTTTCTTAAACTCCTCCAGCCGAATCTTCAGTTCATCTCGCATTGTCTACTCCACCCCTATTTTTTACTGAAAAGCCCGCCGATCTTTGTCTGCTTAACCGCATTTTGAGAACAAGCGTTTTTTATGTGTGGTCAAATTTTCAGATTCCATTATAGCAAATGGTAGATATAATCACAACAAAAATTGCTGTAAATCGTTTGTACTGGCCGCAGACGCACAGCAGCATATGTCACAAAGAAAAAAGACTGTTTGACGCGGACTTAGGATAGGTATTGGAATGCCTGGCTATACGAGCTTACAGCAGCGATTCCACCTCGGAGCGCTTTGCCAGCTCGCGACGCAGGCAGGAAAGGAAGGTGGCAACCAAACGTTCGTTCCGTTGAGGACCCCGGAGGTAGTAGATAATCTCGTCAGCGGGTCCGCTTTCCAGCGTTCGAACCATCAAACTCAGCCTTTGAGCAAGGGGGACCGCAACCACTGCCGGAACGATGGCCCAGCTGTCTGGCCAGTTATCCTGCCAGGAGAAGAATTCCTCCAGCAAAGACATCTGATCCAGCACTGCCCGGGGAACCGCCGCTGTACTAAACCAGAAGGAGTGCCACAGGTCATACTCAGGATTCCAGGGCAGACGCAACTCTTTCGCCGGGTCCAAAGCGGAAGGGTGGACAGTATCCGGCCAATCTGGCCCTGGACCGGACACTAAGACCATGGAGGAACGGAAAACGGGAATGGTCTCCACCTGGGGGTGATACATGTGGTCGGAAATGAGAGCAACGTCCACCAGCCCCTGAGCCACATACTCATATGCCTCCCGGGAATGGTAATTGTGAAAAGTGAGAGCCCGGCCCGGGTAGAGAAAATCCCGGAACACCGGGGGGAGCAGATAGGTGGACAGGCTGCCCACCGAGGCGACTCGCAGGGCCGGCGTCTGATTTGGCGCGGTTGCCTCCCGGGCCTCCTGCCAGAGCAGCCTCCATTTTTCCGCCACCGGCACAAAAGCCCGGCCCTGGGATGTAAGCTCAATCTGCCGCTTGCCACGGCCCCGGACGAGCAGAGTGCATCCCAGATTTTCTTCCAGCGCCCGGATGTGGCGGCTCACCGCCGGTTGCGTAATGTACAGTGCCTGTGCGGCGGCTGATACGCTGCCCAGCTTTGTCACGGCCAGGAACACCTCTATTTCCTGCTGTGTCATGTTTCTTCCTCCAAAATATAATTGTTCAGCTATATTATAAAGTGTAAAACGGCATTTTACAAGGAAATCCGGTGCCATTATACTTGGTCTGCATGAGAGGAGGAAGCAACTATGACACAACCGCAACTTACATATGGAACTATCAGCCACCAGCTTATTTCCCTGTCGGTCCCGCTGCTGGCAGGAAATATTTTACAGCAGCTCTACAATACCGTAGACGCGGTTATTGTGGGCCGTTTTGTCGGGGATGCCGCCTTCGGGGCGGTGGGGGTAGCGGGTTCTGTAATGAACCTGTTCCTCTTCCTCATCAGTGGAGGGTGCGACGGCGTAGGGACACTTCTGTCCCGATTTTATGGGGCAGGAGACGGCAAAACGTTCCGCCGGGATTTTTATCTGTCCGGCGTATTTGGTGCGGGCCTGTCGGTGCTGCTCACCGGGCTGGGGCTGTTGCTTCTGCCGCTGCTGCTGGCGCTGCTCCAAACCCCGGATCCTGTGGCGGGATACGCCTCAGAGTATTTGAAAATTATCTTTGGGGGATTCCCCGCCGCTTTTGCCTACC
>JAAWCR010000002.1 GCA_022793355.1 Lawsonibacter sp.
CGATGCGTATAAATTAGCGGTGGCATTTCACTGTAAAATAACGGAGCTATTCCACGAATAAGGGAAGACCCCGCCGACGGCGGGGCCTTTTCTTGACGTCTTGTTCACATTACTTCTGCCCGGAGGAGAAAACATACACGGTGATAAGTTTCTTAACTTCCTCCGGTGTGTAGCTTACCTGCGTAGGGTTTTCATCAATGATGTGGCACAGGTCAAGGGCCATTGCCTTTCGCGTGTCCTGCCGTTCTGCTTCTGTCATTGCTTGAAACCTCCTTTTCTTTTATAACCCCATTGTATCAAATTTCCGTCTGAGTTTCAAGGGCTTCCAGTTCCTTCATCCACAGCGTATTCACCGCGTCGGAGGGCATACGCCAGTCGCCGCGGGGGGAGAGGGCCAGGGTGCCCACCTTAGGGCCGTCCGGCAGGCAGGAGCGCTTAAACTGCTGAGTAAAGAAGCGGCGGTAGAAGTTCTTCAGCCACTTGAGGATGGTCTCCCGGCTGTAGTCCTCCTCTAGGGCGCGAAGCGCCAGCCGGAACACTTTTCGGGGGGAAAAGCCCCAACGGACGGCGTAGTACAGGAAGAAGTCGTGGAGCTCATAGGGACCCACCAGGTCCTCGGTGCGCTGGGCGATCTCCCCCTCCTTTGGGGGGAGCAGCTCAGGGGAGACGGGGGTATTCAGGATGTCCCGGAGGACGGCGGCCAGTTCGGGGTCGGTTCCCTCCGCCTGGTCTGCGGCGTAGGCGGTGAGGTGGCGCACCAGCGTCTTGGGGATGGAGCCGTTGACCCCGTACATGGACATATGGTCGCCGTTGTAGGTGGCCCAGCCCAGGGCCAGCTCAGACAGGTCCCCCGTGCCGATTACCAGTCCCCCCCGCTGGTTGGCCAGGTCCATCAGCACCTGAGTGCGCTCCCGGGCCTGTCCGTTCTCAAAGGTGACGGAAAGGTCCTCCATGGACTGGCCGATATCCCGGAAATGAACCCGTACCGCCTCGCCGATGTCCACGGTGCGAAAGTCCGTGCCGGTGCGCTCGGCCAGGATTTGGGCGTTGGACTTGGTGCGGCTAGTGGTGCCGAAGCAGGGCATGGTGACCGCCAAAATGTCCGACCGGGGCCGGCCCAGCAAGTCGAAGGCCCGGGCGGTAATGAGAAGGGCCAGGGTGGAATCCAGCCCGCCGGACAGCCCCACCACCGCGCAGGAGGCCCGGGTATGCTCCAGCCGCTTCTTCAGCCCCAGGGCGGCGATGGTGAAGATTTCCTCACACCGTTCCCGACGGTCCCCAACCCCCTCGGGGACGAAGGGGTTCTTTGCCACGGGCCGGGTGAGGGCGGTGTCCGCCGTCTCCAGCCGGAAGAAACAGGGGAAGGAGGAGCCCTCCGCAGCTCCGAAGGTGTTCATCCGCCGGCGCTCGTGGGTCAGACGGCCCAGATCCAGCTCAGAGACGGTCAGGCCGGTCTCAAACCGCCTCTCCGCCAGAATCGTCCCATTTTCCGCAATCAGGTTGTGGCCGGTAAAGACCAGGTCGGTGGTGGACTCCCCCTCGCCGGCGTCGGCGTAGACATAGCCGCACACCAGCCGGGCGGACTGGCCCGCCACCAGGGAGCGGCGGTAGGCCGCCTTGCCCGCCAGCTCGTTGGAGGCGGACAGATTCAAAATCACGGTGGCCCCATGGAGAGCCAGACGGGCGGAGGGGGGCTCGGCGGACCACAGGTCCTCGCAGATCTCCACCCCTACCGTCAGGCCGGGGACGTTCTCACAGTCGAAGATAACCGGGTTGTGGCCGTCCAGGCTGGTCCTCTGGCCGCATAGTGTGAGGAAATACTCCGTCCCCCGGCCGGAGGCAAACCAGCGGCCCTCGTAAAATTCACCGTAGCTGGGGATATGAATTTTGGGAATCAGCCCCAGAATTTTTCCTCTCTGTATTACGGCGGCGCAGTTATACAGCTTACTGTCCCATCGGTTCCAAACCGGCAGGCCGACGGCGGTGAGGATCTCCAGGTCAGACGTCTCCTCCAAAATCCGGCCCAGGGCGTCCTCCGCCCCCCGGAGCAGGGTGTCCTGCAAAAACAGGTCCCCGCAGGTGTAGCCGGTAATGCACAGCTCGGGCAGGGCCAGCACCTTCACGCCCTGTTCCGCTGCGTTTTTCATCAGCGCAATAATCTGTCCCGCGTTGTAGCCGCAGTCCGCCACCCTGATTTTCGGCGTCCCCGCCGCGACTTTTATAAAACCGTCCCGCATAATCGGGCCCCCTTTGGCTGTAAATTTCCAAACAGTATCATATCCCAAGTCTGTCCCGATTGCAAGAAAAAGAAAAATGTAAAGCACCCTTGACACAAAATGTAAAGCGTGCTATACTACCAATTAGTAAAGCTTACTTTACATTCTGAAAGGAGGTGGTCAGGTGACCAACCGGATTGCCCAGCTGCGCAAGGTCCGAAAAATCTCCCAGGCGGAGCTGGCCGACGGGGTGGATGTCACCCGCCAGACCATCATATCCCTGGAGAGCGGCCGGTACAACGCCTCCCTGCTGCTGGCCCACAAGATTGCCAAATATTTTGGCCTGACCATCGAGGAAGTATTTTTATTTGAAGAGGAGGAAACGCCATGATTCGACGAAAAAGCACCCTGTTTGAGCAAGGTCTCAACTGTATTGTCATGCTGGTGGTGGGAATAGTAACCGCCCCGGTCTTTCCGTATCCTTTGCAGCACAGGCTGCTCCCCTTTGCGATTCTGGGGCTGCCCCTGGTCTGTCTCGCGGATTCCTGGTATCGGAGTAAGGAGAATATCAAACGAGCGCAGAAGGACGAGCGCAACCAGATGATTCTGGATAAGGCGGTTTGGTACTGCTATCAGGTGGAGGATTGGATTCTGATTGGACTGATTGCGGTATTCGGTGTGTGCTTTGAACAGTATGAGCTTTCTCAGCTGCTATTATGGATCTTAGTTGGCCGCAGCGTGCTTACCTTCTGTGTCCGCTGGTGGCTCAGCCGGAAATATTAAAACTGTGAGGTGTGTCTGATGAAAAATTGGTTCAAAAAAGCGGCTCCCTATCTGATGTTCGGAACGGCCTGGATGCTGATTCTGGCCGCGTTTCTGCTGGGAGAGCGGGTCCCAAAGCAGCTCAGCCTTCTTCTGTTTACACTGGGCGGGGTCTTTTTGGGCTTCGGGGCGGTTGGAATCGCGCTAAGCCGCATCCGGATGTCCCCGGAACAGCAAAAAGAGTATGAGCGGGGCGAGCACGATGAACGGAACGTGGCCATCCGGGAGAAGGCGGCCATGTCCTCCTGGTACTGGACGCTGTACATGCTGTGGGCGGCGTTTATGCTCATCGAGATTTTTGTAGGCGGCCTGTGGGGTGTGGCGATTTCGGTGGTGATCGTCCTGCACTGTGCTTTTTATATGATTAACATCCACCGCTGGAATAA
>JAAWCR010000215.1 GCA_022793355.1 Lawsonibacter sp.
CGGGAGAGCTCCTCGATGATCTGGTAGCCGTACATATCGCCCCCTTCTAGCAGCGACAGCACCAGCATCGTCCCGCTCCCCGCCATCAGGCCCTTGTCAAATTTCATGGTTACCATCCTTTCCTCAAATCAGTATACCTTGCTTCTCTAGGTATATTATACCTTGTACCTCGAGGTATGTCAAGAGTAAACAAAAAGCCGCTGCCCTGGCAGACGGCTTTTCGCTTTGCTTTCATTATTGGACCTATAGGTTCTAGAATCAATCGCATCCACAGGAAGTATGATAAACTCCTTCATAGAAGGGGAAGCCATGGAATATTATGAGCGTTTACGCTAAACTCGTGAGGGCGCGGTCAAGGAGAAAGGAGGGGTAAAATGAGTGCAGAAACATATAAAAATTTGTTCCTTAACAATGTATGTCAGAGACGGGAAAAGATGGGTATATCTGTAGCAGAACTTGCCCGGCGCAGCGGGGTTCCGCCGGCCATACTGGAGAAGCTGGAGCAGGGCGTGCTCCCCGCAGAAATGATGGCACACCACACTTGGATGCTGGCAGAGGCCTTCGGCTGCGAAATATACGAGCTGTTTGAATAAAAAACCTCCCCCGGAGGGGAGGCAGATCTATATTACCGGCGGACCCACTTGCCGAAGAGGGTCTTTTTAAAGTGCAGCAGCGCCTCCTGGGCGGGGGCATAGTTCTTGCACTTTTGCAAATACTCCACGCCCTTTTTGATGTCTGCCGGGACGCCAAGGCCCTCGGTGTAGATGGTTCCCAAGCCGTAGTTGAGCAGATCGGTGCTGTAGTCCACCTCCTGGAACAACAGCAGGGCCCGCTGGGGATCCTTCTGGCAGCCGTAACCGAAGAGGTAGCAGACGCCAAGCATGTCGTTGCCCCAGGTATTCTTCTGGGCGTGGGCTTGTTCGAAGAGCTGGACGGCCCGGGCATAGTCCTGGGGCACCCCGTCCTTCCCCAGGAACAGCAGCTCCCCCGCCCGGTTGGCGCAGCCCACCTGGTCCGGGTCCTGCAAGCCCAGCTCGTAGCACTTCATGGCCTGGGGGCAGTCCTTGGGCACCACCTTGCCCTCCTGAAAGGCCTTGCCCACATAGAACCAGCTGGACAGCTGGCCCTGCTTGGCGGCGGCGAAGTACAGGTCCAGGGCCTCCTGGGCCCGGCCCTCCCGGTTCATCAGGAAGCCGGCGTACCGCTCCTGCCAGTCGGGGTAGCCCTTTTCCGCGCCCAGGCGGGCGATGGCCTCCGCCTTGGACTTGTCGGGGGCAATCACCCCCTCCTCTCCGTCGTTGTACAGGTTGTACATGTTCCGGCCGGCAAAGCCCATGCCACCCTCAAAGGCCTTTTCAAACCAGGGCAGGCATTTCAGCTCGCTCTCCCGCAGCCAGGCCCCGAAGGCCTCCTTGGTGGGGAAATCATTGGGGCCCTTGCCCTCGATGCGCACGATGTCCAGCCAGAAATAGGTGTTGCCAATCATGTTCATGGCAAACAGGCAGCCCGCCCGCGCCTTCTCATAGACCACATTCCAGGCCTCCCGCAGATTGGCGAAGGGCATGGCCTCCTCCAGCTCCGGGGTGAGCATGCCGCAGCGCATGGACCCCAGCACCCCCATGGCGCTGCCGTTCAGGATACTCTTGCGAATCAGCTGCTCCACGGCCTCGTCGTTGGCCTGGAAGGGGTGGTAGTCCCAGCTGTACTGCGGCCCGGAGACGCACCGGGACAGGATATAGGCCGCATCGCCGTCCCCCGCGTTGGCCGCGTCGGCCAGCGGCTGAAGGCAGGCCGCCGCCCGCTCCTGGTCGTAACAGTAATAAATGGCCTCAATCGCCTGATCTACCGCGTCGCTGAAATATTTGCCCATGATTCATCCGCTCCTTTTTCTCTTATTTCGCTTCCTTCTCCAGCTTTTTGGTCACGTCCTTCCACTGGGAGAAGTCAGGGTCAAACATACCTTCAAACATTTGCAACAGCCACTGGCTTGCCTGCCGGTCGGTGCATTTGGTCTCAAACACCCGCAGCTTGTCCGGGTCGGGGCGGCTGGCGTTGACAGTCACGCGGCCGTCTCGCTGGTCCCCCGCCTTTAAGTACAGATACCGGGGGCCGGCAAAGAGGGCCACCACCGTATATTTGCCGCTGGCCAGGCCCTCCCCCGCCAGCTCCACGTCCCGGCGGGTAAAGGAGTCGTAGTCCCGGGTGGCCCCGGTGCGGTCGCTGAGGGACAGCCGGGCCCGGGCCCGCTGCCGGGGCTGCTCCATGGCCTGGACGGGCTGCCAGCCCATCCCCTCGCCAAAGGCCGGGGGCTGCCGCCGCTCCAGCAGATCGACGAAGGTCTGCCACGCCTCCCGCTCGCTGACCGGCCTGGCCAGAGCCTTATAGACCGCCTCCTTCGTGTAGGGCTCGGCGGAGGCCTTCAGAGTGAGAATCAGGGTCAGGCCCTGGCCGCTGACACCCGCGGACAGCCGGGACAGAGCCACCCCCGCCAGCCCCGGCATGGGAATGACCTCGGTGGGTTCCAGCTCGAAATGCTGGCCGGGCTGCTTCAAATGGGTCAGCTGGTCCTCCACCGTTTTTCGGTCAAAGCGGGAGGTGCGCTGCCCCTCCAGGTCAATCAGGACAAACTGGTCGTTGCTCCCCACGCTGTACCGCGCCTGGTCCTCCTGCCGGGCCAGCCGCTGCTCCCGGCGGCGGAGGACGGAGCGGTTTGTGGCCTGCCACTCCTCGTCGGACTGGTCGTTAAAGTCGGACATGTTTTTGTAGCTGTCGAAAAACGCCTCGGGCGCCCGCAGGCGCAGGCAGTCTACCGCCGCTTTCAGCTCGGCGGGCTTGTGGAGGGTGGTGGCCTGAATCTGCCGCCGGTCGTCCACGATGTACAACTCCAGAATACGGCGGCTCTGCCGGCGGCCCCCCGCGTGGCGGGTGACAATCTCATCCCGGGGGAACACGCCCCGTATCCGGGCGATGGAGGTCACCTCGTCTCCAAAGACCCACTCCCTTCCGATGGCTACCCGGTCGAACCACTGGCCGTTCTCCCGAATGTCCTGGTCCACCATGGCGAACAGCTCCTCTACCGGCGGGGCCTCCTCCGGGTAGGGCAGCTGGGAGCGGATGGATCTGGCCAGGGTGCTTTTGGCGGGACAAAAGGCGTCCCGCAGGTCGGTGTACCCCTCGTAGAGACCCAAGGCCGTGCCGCCCAGGCAGAGCAGGGCGCAGAATATGGTAAAGCCCCAATCCCCAAGCTCCCAAAGCGCCCGGTCCTCCTGCATCTGCAAATAGAAGCCTACGCCTCCCGCAAAGCCGAAAAACAAGTACAGAAACGCCCAAATCAGCTTCACCAGCCCCTTTCGGGTCCGGTCCAGGCAGTATTCCCCCTGCGGGGCGCCCTTGGCTTTTCTTGCCGCCCCACAGGCTGCCAGGATCAGCGCCGCCCACAGGTAGCCGATAAGCCGGCCCGCAATCACAAACGCCACGGCGTATAACAGCCAGTTCCAGGGCCATTTCAGATGGAATTTTCCCCCGCGCTTCTCTTCCATTCCTTACACGCTCCTTTTTCCTAACATCCTTGTCCCCCGCCTCA
>JAAWCR010000216.1 GCA_022793355.1 Lawsonibacter sp.
CCATGAGGACCACATCGGCGGCCTGTCCGGCGCGCTGAACTACGCCTCAGTGGACACCGCCCTGTGCCCGGTGACGGAGTACAGCTCCAAGGTATTTCAAAACATGGTGGACTACTTGGGGCAGCAGGGCAAATCCATCACTGTCCCCCAGCCGGGCGACAAATTCAACCTGGGTTCCGCTCAGGTTGAAATCTTAGGGCCGGTGAAGGAGTATGACAACACCAATGACACCTCCATCGTCCTGCGCATCGACTATGGGGAAACCTCCTTCCTATTTACCGGGGACATGGAAACCGGGGCCGAGCGGGACCTAATTGAAGCCGGAGCCAAGCTGGACGCCACCGTGCTGAAGGCAGGCCATCACGGCAGCGACACCTCCAGCAGCTATGTCTTTCTCCGGGAGGTTATGCCCCAATATACTGTCGTCTCGGTGGGGAAAGGTAACAGCTACGGCCATCCCTCGGACGAGGTGCTCAGCCGCTTCCGGGACCTGGGAACGGAGGTCTACCGCACCGACATGCAGGGCCACATCATCGCGGAAAGTGACGGGAAAACCGTCACCTTCCGCACTGAGAAGGTGGCGGATACCGCCACCAATCCCGCCGGAAATTCCTCCTCGCAGACGTACGTGGGCAACTCTGGGAGCAAAAAATTCCATTTACCCGACTGCGCCTCCGCCCAAACCATTCAGGAGGACAAAAAGGTGGTCTTTCTCTCCCGGCTCCAGGCCGTTTTGGCGGGCTATGAGCCCTGTGGGCGGTGCAAGCCTTAATCCATCAATTCGTTGAAAATCCTTTCCAAAAAACCGTTCCCTTTGTCCGATTACGGAAATTTTTCCAATTTGCCTCTGGAAGTGCCGGCTTTCCCTTGCATCGAAAACGGTCCTGTGCTATACTGCGAAGCTAACGTGCCGTTTTCGCGCGGAAGTGGATGATGATAGCTTCCGGCAGGCCCGTTCATACTATCTGTATCGAATTGGAGGGATCACCCTTATGTATTTAGAGGAGTACCGAAAGGCCCGGCAGCTGGGTCAGAAGGAGAGCAAGCTTTGTCAATCCCGGGGCGGCTCCCCCTATCTTCCGGTGCTGGACGACATTCTGGCCGAAGAGGAGACCTGCGGCGAGGTGGAACTGGGGCTGGCGGATATCCCTGTGGAGCTCATTGTGGGCACCCGCACCGCCGGGCGCAGCCAGGCCTTCTCCCGCAGCTTTTTGCCCCTGATGGCGGAGGACTCGGAGTTCGCCCATAAGTGGATGAACCTGTGCAAGGCCCACATGAACGAAGGAATTACCGACCCCATCAAGGTCTATGAGTATATGCACACCTTCTACGTGGCGGAGGGGAACAAGCGGGTGAGTGTCCTGCGCTATTTCGGCGCGGTGAACATCCCCGCCGACGTCATCCGCATCCTGCCCGTCAAAAACGACTCCAAAGCCAGCAGGATTTACTATGAGTATGTGGACTTCTACAAGCTGTCCGGGGTCAACTATCTGTGGTTCAGCGGCGTGGGCCGCTTCGCCCGCCTTCAGGAGGCAGTGGGCAAGGGCCCGGACGAGAAGTGGACCGACGACGAGCGCCGGAAATTTTACAGCGTGTACAGCCGCTTTGCCTCCCTCTATGGGGATAAGAGCGCTAAGGACCTAGCCGGACGGATGACCACCGGCGACGCGCTGCTGCTCTACCTGGACATCTTCGGGTACGACCAGGTAAAGGAATACACCCAAACCGCCCTGAAGGAGGGCTTCCTTCAGCTTCATCAGGCCTTCGCCTTGAAGAACAAAAATCCCTTGCAGGACCTGAATCCGCTGAAAGGACTGCTGAGCCGATGAAGATTTTGGCGTTGTCTGACCAGGAATCCACCCTGCTTTGGGACCATTTCAACCCCCGCCGCCTGGAGGGAATCGACCTGATTCTCTCCTGCGGCGACCTGGATCCCAGGTATCTATCCTTTATCGCCACCTTTGCCCATGCCCCGGTGCTCTATGTCCACGGCAACCACGACGACCGGTATGCCAAGGTGCCGCCGGAGGGGTGTATCTGCATTGAGGATAAGATCTACACCTGGCAGGGGGTGCGCATCCTGGGGCTGGGGGGCTCCGTGCGCTATAAGCGGGATGGGGAACACCAGTACACCCAGAGGCAGATGGACTGGAGGGTGCTGCGCCGCCGGCTGGATTTGTACCGCCAGGGCGGCGTGGATATCCTGCTCACCCATGCCCCGGCCATGGACCTGAACGACGGCGACGACCTGGCCCATATGGGCTTCGACGCCTTCAACACCGTGATGGACCGCTACCGCCCCCGCTATTTCATCCATGGGCACGTCCATATGAACTACGGTCAGGACTACCCCAGGCTGGACGCCTATAAGGACACCAAGGTCATCAACGCCTATGAAAGCTATACCTTTGAGTATTGAACCGACGCCCTCCGGAAACGGGGGGCGTTCCGCCTTCCCCGTCTCGCCCGGCATTACGCCCGGTGTGTTTAAATCCTGTACAGATGTCCCCTTCCGAAGGCCGGAAGTCCTTGACATTACCGCCGTACTTGCTATAATATTGAAGGACTTTGAAACCCCGGCGCGGGGCGTCTAAACGACATATGAATATAGAGAAGGGATGTTATGAAGCAACACAAAAAGGGGCTGACAATCCTGATCCTTGTGACGGCATTCCTGCTGGCCGCCGCACTGCTGGCCGGTTCACCGGGCCGGACGGAAAGCGTGCAGGCAGCTATGCGCGATTCGGTCCTTCACGATGTCAATCAGATCAGCCTCTTCGGCTGGAAAGCGGTTAACCCGGGACTGATTTCCGCCTTCATCACCACGGCGGTCCTGCTGCTGGCAGCCGTCTGTCTCCGCATTTTTGTGATTCCACGGTTCCAATATGTACCGGGAAAGCTCCAGCTTCTCCTGGAGGAGGTGGTGGGCCTCTTTGACCGTATGTCTCAAGCGAGCAGTCCCCACCGGTTCGGCTTCCTGGGGGCCTATATTTTTGCCGCCGGCTCCTTCATCTTTACCGGAACCCTCTTTGAACTGCTGGGCCTCCAGGCGATTACGGTCCACGGGCACCCCGTCACCCTGCCCGCACCCCTATCCGATATCAACTCCGCCATTGCTCTGGGCACCCTGTCCTATCTGGTCATTCTCTCCGGCGGCATCGCTTCCAACGGGCTCCAGGGCGTACGCATGACTTTAAAGGAGTTCTCTCTGCCTATCTCCATGAGCTTCCGTCTCTTCGGCGCACTGCTCAGCGGGTTGCTGGTGACCGAGCTGGTGTATTACTACATCAGTTTGAGCTTTGTCCTGCCTGTGGTGGTAGGGGTCTTGTTTACCCTGCTCCATGCGCTGATTCAGACCTATGTACTGACCATGCTTACGGCGCTGTACTACGGCGAGGTATCTGAAAAGCCAAAAGAGCGTAAAAAGAAACCAAAGAAAAAATGGTTCGCACGACACAGACATAAATAGGGGGTTTTTATGATGAAACAGTTTTTGAAAAGAAGTTTAATCCTGGGCGGGGTCTTAATCCTGACCTTGGCCCTGGCCCTTCCCGCCCTGGCCGCCGGATCTCCGGCAGAGGGCGAGCCCGCAGGCAGCGAAACTACCGCGGAGGTCCAGGTGGACAACACCATCGGCTTTAAATCCATTGCCGCCGGTCTGGCCATTGGCATCGCCGCCGGCGGCGGCGGAATCGGCATGGGCCTAGCCGCCGCCAAGGCGGCGGAGGGTATTTCCCGCCAGCCGGAGGCAGAGGACAAGATTCGTACCATGATGATGCTGGGCCTTGTCTTTATTGAAACCGCGATCATTTACGCCCTGCTGGTCGTTATCCTCATTATCTTTGTGTTGTAAGGCAGGTGAAAAGCATGCCCTTGAATATTGACTGGCAGCAGATTCTGCTGCATTGGATGAATCTGGCCATCCTTACCGGAGGGCTGTATTTCATCCTCTACAAACCTGTGAAGCAATTTATGAGCAAACGGGAGGAGTACTACCGGGAGCTGGACCGGCGGGCGGAGGAAAAGCTGAGCCAGGCCAATCAGGCCCACGAGACGTATCAGGCCAAGCTGGAGCAAGCCGATGAGGAGATTCGTCAGGCCCGGGCCCAGGCTCAGCTGGCGGCGCAGCAGTCCGTCAAGGAGCAGCTGGCCCAGGCCAAGGATCAGGCACAGCATATTGTCGCCCTCGCCCGCGTGGAGGCGGAGCACAGCCGGGATCAGATCATGAAGCAGTCAAAGCGTGAACTGAAGGAACTGGCCGCCAAGGCGGCGAAAAAGCTGGCTACCCACCCGGACACAGACCCCTTTGATCAGTTTTTGAATCTGGCGGAGGGAGGAAAGCCCAATGAGAAGCGCTAGGAGCCACCTGGACGCCGAGTTGCGCAGCGCCAAAAAGCCTACGGCGGACCAGATCCGGCGGCTCAACCTGTTCCTCACCCGTAAGTATGGCCGCGAAGTCCCCATGACCTGGGAGAAGGACGAGAGCATCAAAACCGGGTTCCGCCTTCAGGTGGGCTCCGACGTCTACGACTGGACCCTAAACGGCAAGGCCCGGCAGCTCCGGGACTATCTGCGCCATCTGCAAACTGGCCAGAACGATATCCTTCCCCTGATGAGCCAGGCGGTGGAGGAGTGGGCCCCCACCATCTCCCCCGAGGAGATTGGCGAGGTGCTGACGGTGGACGGCGAGGTCGCCACCGTGATTGGGCTGCCCCATGTGCAGTACGGTGAAATCCTGCTGTTCTCCTCTGGCATCCGGGGGATGGTGCAGGACCTGAACCTGGAAACCATCAGCTGCGTCCTCTTTGGCGACAGCGAGGAAATTTCCGCCGGCAGCATGGTCCGCCGCACTCTGAAAACCGCCGGCATGCCCGTAGGTGAGGACTTCCTAGGCCGTGTGGTGGACGCTCTGGGCGTCCCCATCGACGGCAAAGGCAATATTCAGGCGGAGGACTACCGCCCTATTGAGTATCCGGCCCCTGGCATTCTGGACCGTCAGCCGGTAAACACCCCCATGGAGACAGGGCTGCTGGCTATCGACTCCATGTTCCCCATTGGCCGGGGCCAACGTGAGCTGATCATCGGAGACCGGCAGACCGGCAAAACCGCCATTGCCCTGGATACCATCCTCAACCAGAAGGGGAAGGACGTGGTGTGCATCTACGTAGCCATCGGGCAAAAAACCAGCTCCGTGGCCCAGCTGGTGGAAAACCTCTCCCGCCGGGGCGCCATGGAATACACCACGGTTATCAATGCCCCCGCCGGGGCCTCCGCCGCGCTGCAGTATGTCGCCCCCTACGCCGGGTGCGCCCTGGGCGAGTACTTTATGAACCGGGGCCGGGATGTGCTCATTGTCTACGACGACTTAAGCAAGCATGCTGTGGCTTACCGCGCCCTGTCTCTGCTGCTGGAACGGTCCCCCGGGCGCGAGGCCTACCCGGGCGACGTGTTCTACCTCCACTCCCGACTGCTGGAGCGGTCCGCCCACCTCAGCGACGAGCTGGGTGGCGGCAGCATGACCGCCCTGCCCATTGTGGAGACCCAGGCAGGGGACGTGTCCGCCTATATCCCTACCAACATCATCTCCATTACCGACGGCCAGATTTTCCTGGAGAGCAATCTGTTCTTCTCCGGACAGCGGCCCGCCGTCAATGTGGGCCTGTCCGTCTCCCGTGTGGGCGGCGACGCGCAGACCAAAGCCATGAAGTCCGCCGCCGGGGCTATCCGCCTGGACCTGGCCCAGTACCGCGAGATGGAGGTGTTCACCCAGTTCTCCAGCGACCTGGATGAGACCACCAAGCGCCAGCTGACCTATGGGCAGGGGCTGATGCGCCTGCTGCGCCAGCCCCAGTACGCCCCCTTCGCTCAGCACCAACAGGTGATTATCCTGGTGGCCGCCATGAACCACGTGATGCAGGATATCTCCCTGAACGAAATGGACGCCTTCCGCACCGGCCTGCTGGACTATCTGGAGTCTACGGCCGGGGATCTGTGCCAGCGGATTGACCGGACCGGCCTGCTCTCCCAGGAGGACCGGGAGGAGATTGTGGCGCTGTCCCGGAAATTTTTAGCGAAATTCAGTGGAAAGCGCGGTGACTGAGATGGCCGGGACAAAGGAGATCAAAACCCACATCGAAAGCGTCCGGGAGACCCGGAAAATCACCAACGCCATGTACCTCATCGCTTCCACCAAGCTGCGGCGAGCCAGAGCCGACCTGGACAACACCCGCCCCTTCTTTGAGGCGGTCCGTGGGGAGATCAAGCGTATTTTCCGCACTGCCAACGACGTGACCAGCCAGTATTTCTACCCTGTGGACGACGATACCCCCATGGTGGGGACCTATGGCTGCCTGGTCATCACCGCCGACAAGGGGCTGGCGGGGGCTTACAACCAAAACGCAATCCGGGAGGCGCTCAAACTGCTGGAGTGGCATCCTGATACCAAGCTCTTTGTGGTGGGGGAGTATGGCCGGCGGTTTTTTGATCAGCACAATATTCCCATTGAGCGCAGCTTCCTGTACACCGCCCAGAATCCCACTATGGCCCGGGCCCGGGAAATCAGCGCCCTGCTGCTGGACAGCTTCGACGCCAGGGAGCTGCGGGAGATTTTCGTGGTCTACACCGACATGGAGAGCGCCATGTCCTTCCAGGCCCATTCCACCCGCCTGCTCCCCTTCCACCGGACCTATTTTGCCACCCCCGCCGGGGAACGGGCCGTGACAACTCCCTTTGAATTTCTCCCCAATGTTACCTCCGTGCTGGACAACATGATTCAAAGCTATGTGTCCGGCTTTATTTACAGCGCCCTGATCGACAGCTTCTGCTGTGAGCAGAATGCCCGTATGACCGCCATGGACAGCGCCAACCAGAACGCGGAAAATCTGCTTGGAGAGCTGTCCCTCCAGTTCAACCGGGTACGGCAGTCGGCCATTACCCAGGAGATCACCGAGGTCTCCGCCGGGGCCAGGGCTCAACGCCAAAAGAAGGAGTGAAGATGGTTTGGAAAGAGGAATCATCGCGCGTATCTCCGGCCCTGTGGTGGACGTGGAAATCATCACGGGCGATTTGCCCAAGCTGCGGGAGGAGCTGACCGTGGAAAAGGACGGCGCTCTCCGGGTGATGGAGGTGGCCCAGCATGTCGGCAGCAATATGGTGCGGTGCATCATGCTCTCCCCCAGCGAGGGACTGGCCCGTGGGCTGGCGGTGGACGTCCCTGGCCGCACCATCCAGGTGCCGGTGGGCAAGGCCACCCTGGGCCGGATGTTCAACGTATTGGGCCAGCCTATCGACGGCGGTGGCCCTGTTCCCGAGGACACTCCGGTGAAGAGCATCTACCGCAGCCCACCCACCTTTGAGGAGCAGAGCCCGGCGGTGGAAATTCTGGAAACGGGCATCAAGGTTATCGATCTGCTGGAGCCCTACCCCCGGGGGGGCAAAATCGGCCTGTTCGGCGGCGCCGGTGTGGGCAAGACGGTGCTGATTCAGGAGCTGATTCACAACGTCGCCATGGAACACGGCGGCTACTCCATCTTCACCGGCGTGGGCGAGCGCAGCCGCGAGGGCAACGACCTGTGGCGTGAAATGCGGGAGAGCGGCGTATCCGACAAGACCGCTCTGGTGTTCGGACAGATGAACGAGTCCCCTGGCGTGCGCATGCGGGTGGCACTGTCCGGGCTGACCATGGCCGAGTATTTTCGCGATCAGGAGCACAAGGATGTGCTGCTGTTTATCGACAACATTTTCCGCTTTGTGCAGGCGGGCAGTGAGGTCTCCACCCTGCTGGGCCGCATGCCCTCCGCCGTAGGCTATCAGCCCACCCTGGCCAACGAGATGGGGGAGCTTCAGGAGCGTATCGCCTCCACCAAGGCGGGCTCCGTCACCTCTGTTCAGGCGGTGTACGTCCCCGCCGACGACCTCACCGACCCGGCCACCGCCACCACCTTCGCCCATCTGGACGCCACCACGGTGCTCAGCCGTAAGATTTCCGAGCAGGGCATCTATCCGGCAGTGGACCCCCTGGGTTCCTCCTCCCGGATTCTGGAGGCGGATATCGTGGGCCAAGAGCACTACCGCATCGCCCGCAAGGTCCAGGAGATTTTGCAGAAATACCGGGAGCTCCAGGACATCATCGCCATTCTGGGCATGGACGAGCTGAGCGAGGAGGACCGGCTGACAGTAGCCCGGGCCCGGCGCATCCAGCGTTTCCTGGCCCAGCCCACTCATGTGGCGGAGAAGTTCACCGGTATCCCCGGGGTTTACGTCCCCCTGAAGGACACGCTGGAGAGCTTTGGGGCCATTATCGACGGCGAGCTGGATCAGTACCCGGAGACCGCATTCTACAACGTGGGCACCTGGCATGACGTGGTACTCAAGGCCAAAAAGCTGGAAGCGGGTGAGATTTGATGAACACCTTTCAGGTGCATATTCTGGCTGTGGACCGCACCTTTTACGAGGGCCCCTGCGTGAGCCTTACCGTCCCCACCAGCGACGGCGAACAGGGGATCCTGGCCCATCATAGCAGCATGATCGCCGCCATACAGCCCGGTATTCTGCGCTATCAGCTCCCCGGGCAGCCGCTCCAGATGGCCTCTGTCTCCCCCGGCATGGTGAAGGTGGAGAACAACGACGTGATGGTGCTTGTGGACTCCGTTGAGCGCCCAGAAGAGATCGACGCCGCCCGAGCCAAACGGGAGGCCGACGAGGCCCGGGAGATCCTGCTGCAAAAGAAGAGCCGCCAGGAGTACCGAATCGCCCAGGCCACCCTGGCCCGCGCCCTCAACCGCCTGCGGGTAAAGGCCCGGGACGTGGATTAAATTGTGGAACAGCCTCCGCCAAATACGGCGGAGGCTGTGTTCATTTGGCTGTGAGCCAAAGCCATTCCTTCAGCGCTTGAGGCTGTGAACAAGTTCCGCGCAGGCCCGCACCTCCTCTTCGCTGGTCCGCCATACCTCATACTCCGACAGGGAGGGCAGCCCCATGGATACCCCCTCCTTGCGATATACCATACCGCTGTCCAGCGTCCCCCGCCGGGCTGAGGTGTGGAAAGCCCCGATGCCGGTGGCGCTATGCAGCCGCAAAATGTTCTCCTTCTTCACCCCGGCCCCGGCCATCAGGACCACCCGTCCCGCCGCCGCACGGTGCAGCTCCCCCAGCAGTACCTCGCCCGCCTCCGCGCTCTGTGCCTGCCCCGAGGTGAGGATGGTTTCGCACCCCAGGGCTACAGCCTCCTCCAGGGCGGCAAAGGGGTCCCGGGTCATGTCAAAGGCCCGGTGCAGGGTAACGTCCATCCCATCCGCCTGGCGTATGAGCCGGACCATCCGCTCCCTGTCCAGCTCCCCCGTGCGGGTGAGGATCCCAAGGACAACACCGTCCGCCCCCAACTCCCCAAAAGCCCGGATCTCCTCCTCCATCTCCTCCAGCTCCTCGCCGCTGTACAGAAAATCCCCGAAGCGGGGGCGGATCAGGACGTTGATCCGGACACCGCAGTCCCGCCGCACCTGGCGGAAAAGGGCGCGGGAGGGGGTGGTGCCGCCAATGGCCAGATTGGCGCACAGCTCTATCCGGTCCGCCCCACCCCGGGCCGCGGCCATGGCAGAGGCATAGGAGTCCACGCAGGCCTCCAGAAAAGGCAGTTTCATCATGATTCCTCCTTTTGTTTCAAACAGCCCCGGCGGTTTCCGCCGGGGCTGTCCGCTACTCCTCTTCCTGCTTGATCGCGGTAATGAGCTTGGGAATCATCTGCTTTTTCCGGCTGACCACCCCGGGCAGCACGGCAACGCCCTTTACAATCTCGGTCTGGAAGGTCTTGGAAATTAGTTCCTCCGCCCCCGCCCCCGCCATCAGCAGCTCTGTGCTGGAATTTCGCACGTCGGTAAACATGTAAAAGATATAGTCCAGGCCCTGCTTGTCCAGCGCCTCGGGGAGATAAGGCCCCACCAGGGCCTGAGCCGCCTTGCGGTTTTTCTCCGTCATATAGCTGCCCTGGCCCACGCCAAAGCGGACATCTCCGCTGGTGAAAATTTTATAGTCGCCGTTGAACACTGCCTCCGCCGTCTTGCCGGATACGTCGCCGCCGTGCTCAAACATGGTGTCGGCGTACTCCTCCAGGTTCACCCCAGCCAGCTCGGCCAGTGCCCGGGCCGCCCGCTCATCAGCGGGGGTGCAGGTGGGGCTGCGGAACATCAGGGTATCGGACAGAATGGCGGACAGCATCAAACCGGCAGTGGCGGAGTCAATTTCCACCTCATTCTCCCGGTACATCTGATAGACGATGGTGCAGGTACAGCCCACGGGCACGTTGCGGAAATACACCGGGCTGTCTGTCTCCAGCGCGCCGATGCGGTGGTGGTCGATGATTTCCAGAACCTCGGCCTCGTCTATGCCTTCCACAGCCTGACTTTTTTCATTGTGATCCACCAGAATCAGCTGCTTTTTATGTAGGTTGAGCAAATTCCGGCGGGATACCACGCCGGTATACTTCCCATCGTCATCCAGCACGGGAAAATACCGGAAGCGCACGGAAGCCATTACCCTGGTGGCCTCCTCCACAGGGGTGTGGAGGGTGAAGGTGAGCAGCTTGCCCTTGGTCATGTAGTGACGAATCGGGGCGGCCTGGCTAAGCATCTGGCCGGTGACATAGGTGCTGTTCTGGGTGGTGATGACGATACAGCCCTTTTCCTCCGCAAGCATCTGCATTGTGCGGGAAACCCTGCTGCTGGCACACACGATAATGCAGCCGGCGTCCATCTCCAGGGCGGCCAGCTGGCTCTCCGCCCGGTTGCTGACCACCACCACATCGCCGGGAGAGATGGACTTCTCAATCTGCTCGGCGCTGCCCGAGCCGATGATAATCCGCCCCTCCACAATCTTATCCGTCACGTCGCCCACCAGAACCGACCCGTCCAGAATGTCAATCAGATTCTGATAGCTGGTTTTGGCAATCTCCAGGGCATGGGGGTCCATGCCGTCCATATTGGCGGTGGCCACATCCTTCACGGTGATTACCCCCTGAAGGGCGCCCTCCCCGTCCACAACGCACAGGGTATCCAGCTCCTGGTCCCGCATGGTCATCCAGGCCCGGCGCAGGCTCATTTCGCCGTCCACCCCCTTGGCCGGGCGAATGTCCACATCCCGGATGTGGGGGCTGACGTCGGTATACAGCTGGGGCTGGGGGACCTTGAAGTAGTCCAGCACAAACTCCGTCTCCCGGTTGAGCAACCCCGCACGGCAAGGCTTGCAGGGCTGGTTCGGGTTCAGAATATTTTTCAGGCGGCTGTAGGCAATGGCGGAACAGATGGAATCGGTGTCCGGGTTCCGATGCCCAATCACCTTGATGGCCCGGCGGGCTCTCGCTTGTGTATTCATAGGCAAACCTCGTTTCTCCGCCGAAGGACCGGCGGGGCAGTGAATCCATTTGTTGCTTTCTATCATACCACGGCTTTTGCCCCTGCGCAAGAGATATCCGTCACTTCTCGTTTTGAATCGGGAGCCTGGGCATCCCCTTTTGGTCAAAACTCCACACCAGATGGGCGCGCCCATTCCAGCGCTCCACCCGGGCCAGGCAAATCAGGGCGGTCAGCGGAACGGGGCAATCGGTACGGAAAGGTGCCGCCAGAGAAAAGCCCCCTTCTTCCTTCCTGCACAGCATGGAGCCCTCCAGCTCGCCTTTCAGCACCGGGTCGGACACCAGCGCCCCGGGCCGCTGCTCGCAGTACCATCCAGTCTCCGCCTCCTTCTGAAAGGAGAAAGCCAGCACCGCTGCGGGACGGAACTGTGGCCAGCAGCCCGCCCGCTCCAGGGCGCTCACCGTCAGAGTGCGCCGCAGCCGCAGCCGTCCCCCCTCTGGGGCCAAGGTGCCAAGCAGCAGCTTTCCACCCTGGTCCCCGTGGAGCCAGACCTTATACAGGCCCCGGCCGTCCTCCGGCCGCTCCGCCTCCAGATGTACCCGGGCTCCCTCCTGCCGCAGCCGCAGAACGCCCCCTCCCCGCATCTCCAGCTGTTCCTCCAAGCGCTTCGCCCCCTCTCCGCCATTCTATGCGAAAAAAACCGGAACATACACCGGAACAGGCGTGCGGCACAACTGGACGGCACATATTTTTGTACCGCAAGCGAAAACACCCCTGGCGGACAGTTTCTATTTCATTGTACATTTTCATCATTTTCAATAATTTAAGTCGAAAAAATTCAATATATTTCAGCGCATTTACTTTTTCTCCGACAGAAACTGTGTTTGAGCACTTTTACCGCGACTTATGCTGGTGAATATTTATTTTTGCGCGATTTTATACAAAAAATACTAGAATCCAAAAAAAACTTCCCCTGTAACGCCTCTTCCCACCGGTAAAATGGTACGTTTCTTAGATAAATCGGTATTCACCAATCTCTTTCATTTTTGTATAATTTTCTCGAAGGAGGTTATCAGCATGAGTATACAACAAAATATGGCTGATATAATGAACATCATAAAACAGCGTAAGGCACTTTCCATCGCAGAGTTTTC
>JAAWCR010000217.1 GCA_022793355.1 Lawsonibacter sp.
ACTTCCGCGTCTGGATCGTCATTTCCAATGACGTTCACACTCGTATAAGCTTCCCCAAAGGCGCCCGCATCGAAAATCGCGCCGGGCATCAGGGCGTCATCCTGGTCCTCACTGGTGGTAGTCACACCGCCGAACCAGTTGTAGGTGCCGTCCTCATCCAGCTTGCCCACATCCGCCGTCATAGTCCACGCGTCAATGGTCCCGTCCACAGTTACGCTAATCTTACTGCCCTCAGCCACGTCCTCATAGACATAGTGCTGGTCCTGAGCCAACGCATCTGTGATATCGGCCACGTCTTTGCCGTTCACCATCAGAACGGCCCGGCCGTCCCGGTTCTCCAGCCTCGCCTGGGGTACGGAAATGACAGACACCTTTTCTCCGCTGTCCGTAACCACATCTGTCCGATACTGGTCCACCCGAACGGCATTCCGCAGGGTGAGCCAGATCTCCTCCATCCCCTCCGGGTTGGCGGCGGCCACGCTGACCACCATCATGGCCACGGCGGCGGCGGCAATCAGGGCGGCGCGCAGGGGACGGACACGTCTCTTATTGGTTTTCTCAGTCATAGCGATAATCTCCTCAATTTTATCCTCGGGGGCTCTCAGCTCCCGGCAGGCTTCACGGTACAATTTCGGGTCGAACATAGACAGATTCCTCCTTCTCCTCAGACAACTCCTTCCGCAGCCGGGCCCGGGCCCGGAGCAGCCAGGTCTGCACGGTGGACGCGTTAGCCTTCATCGCGGCGGCGGTTTCCGCCACGGACAGGCCTTCGTAGTAGTAGAGATAGACGGCCACCCGGTATTTGGGTTCCAGAGCCATCACCGCTTCCAGCACCTCGGCCTTGGCCGGGTCCTCTACAGCGGCAGCCTCCTGCCACTCCTCCAGCGGAACCGAGGCGCGCCGCCAGAAGGACCGCAGCAGCTTCCGGCTCTCGTTCACCGCCACCCGCAGGATCCAGTGCTTTCTGTGCTCCTCGCTCTCAAACTCCGTTTTGCACTCGTACAGCTTCAAAAGCACCGTCTGCATCACGTCCTCCGCGTCCTCCCGGCTGTTCAGCGCGTGGAACGCAACCCGGTAGACGGTATCCCCATAGGTCCGGGCCGCCTGGGCAAATTCCCCATCCGTCAAGCCGCTCACCTCCTTGAATCTGTTCTGGAAAGGCCTTTCATAAGGTAATACCCCTGAGGCCCGGGGAATATCTCAGGGAAAGGATATTTTTTTCATAAAATTTTTTTGCCAGGACAGACTAACTGTCACAGCGGGTCCGCCCGCTTTTCTTAAAAGGAGGTAATCGCGATGCCCAATCTCACCACCAAGGAGCTCAACGCCCTGTCCGACCAGCTGGACTTTGAGAAGGTGCTCCACTGCAAGTATCTGTCCGGCGTTCAGGAGACCCAGGACCAGGAACTGAAGGCCAAGTACCAGTCCTGCGCCAACCAGCACTTGCAGAATTACACCACACTGCTCACCTATCTGCGCTAAGTTAAGGAGGAACCGCCATGAATGACCAGGAACGACTGACCGATTTTCTGTGCAGCGAGAAAAAGATGACCGCCAACTACGACACCTATGCCTCCGAGTGCGTCAATGTGGCCTTGCGGGACGACTTTCTCAGCATCTTCAACCGCAGCCATCAGACCCAGACCGAGCTGTTTAAAATGGCCCAGTCCAAGGGCTGGTATCAGGTGGAGCAGGCCCCCCAGAACAAGGTGATCCAGGCCTATACCAAATTCTCCAACCAGCAGCCTGCCGCTCAGTAAAGGAAGAGCCGCCGCGAACTTCGCGGCGGCTTTCCTTATGACAATAGAATCCGGTCGTTATCCAGATCCTCGCCTACCTTGGCCTTGAATTTTTTCAGCAGGTCCTTTACTGTCAGGCCCGCCCGCTCCTCGCCCTGGACGTCCAGAACGATGTTCCCGCTGTCCATCATCAGGGTGCGGCTGCCCAGCTCCAGGGCCTGATTCATATTGTGGGTCACCATCATGGTGGTGATTTTGTGCTCCGCCACCACCTCCTGGGTGATGTTCAGCACCTTCTCCGCCGTGCCTGGGTCCAGGGCGGCGGTGTGCTCGTCCAGCAGCAGGATTTTGGGCGGCACCATAGTGGCCATCAGCAGGGTCAGCGCCTGCCGCTGCCCGCCGGACAGCAGGCCCACTGGCTGCTTCATCCGGTCCTCCAGCCCCATGTCCAGCTTCGCCAGCTGGTCCCGGAAAAATTTCCGGTCCCCTTTGCCGGTGCGGCTGAAATAGGCGTGCTGGTGCTTGGCAGTGCGGAGATAGGCCAGGGCCAGATTTTCCTCAA
This sequence comes from Lawsonibacter sp., assembly GCA_022793355.1. GTDB lineage: Bacteria > Bacillota > Clostridia > Oscillospirales > Oscillospiraceae > Lawsonibacter. The sequence goes on from JAAWCR010000217.1 coordinate 2,302, forward strand.
TGGTCATGTGGGGCGCGGTGCCCTTCATCGGGTCCTGGAACAGGCGGCCCAGCTCCCGGCTGCGTTTGTACTCCGGCTTGAAAGTGATGTCCTCCCCGTCCAGCACCACGGAACCCCGGTCCACATAGAACACCCCCGCAATGGCATGGAACAGGGTGGACTTACCCGCCCCGTTGGAGCCCACCACGGTAACAAAGTCCCCCGGCGCCAGATGGAGGGTCACCCCGTTCAGCGCCCGCTTTTCGTTGACGGTGCCGGGGTTGAAGGTCTTGGAGATGTTGTTCAGCTTCAGCATTTCGCGCCCTCCTTCCGCCGGAGCAGCTTCTGCCGCTGGATCGCCAGGAGCTTCCGCCCCTGGGGCATGGCGATGGCCACCGCCACGATGAGGGCGGACACCAGCTTAAAGCACTCGGTGGGCACGTTGGCCGCCAGCGCCAGGGCAATGATGATACGGTAGATGCAGGAGCCCGCAATCACTCCCACAATCCGCCAGCCGATGGAAAACCGGCCGAACATGGTCTCTCCAATGATGAGGGAGGCCAGGGCCACCGTCACCATACCGGTGCCCAGGTTGATATCACAGCTCTTGTTCACCAGCCCGGTGAGGCAGCCGGCCAGCCCGGTGAGGGAGTTGGCCGCGCACAGGCCCACGGTGATGGTGAAGGCCGGGTTGATGGAGGAGGCCCGGACCATATCCACGTTGTCCCCGGTGGCCCGGATGGACAGCCCCAGCCGGGTCCGGAAAAACAGCCCGGCCAGCACCGCAGCCACCCCCAGGATAGCGGCCAGCACAATCAGAGTGCTCCAATCTGTCCAGGTCTTGGCCCCGCTCAGTCCCTTCGCCAGAGAGAGGAGGGTATCTGTCCCGAAGATGGACAGATTGGAGGACCAGCCCATCACCGCCAGATTAACGGTATACAGCCCCGTGTTGACAATGATGCCGGCCAAAATGCTCTCCACCCCCAGCTTGGTCTGAAGGAAGGCGGTGACAAAGCCGGACAGCGCCCCCGCCAGCATGGCGGCGGGGAGGGCCAGAAAGGGGTGGCCCGCCAGGGTGACGGTGGCTCCCACGGCGAAGCCCAGGGTATAGCAGCCGTCGGTGGACAGATCGGCGATGTTCAAAATGGAGAAGCTGATGAACAACGCCAGGGCCACCAGAGAGTAGATGGCTCCCATCTCCAGGGCGGTGCGCAGGGTTACAACGGATAACAACATGTTATATCACTCCTAGTTTATACAGGGGACGCCGCTCGCGCGGCGTCCCTGCCCGGATTAGAAGTTCTGTTGGGTGGTAATCTCAATCACATGAATCCCCAGGGTGGAGAAGGC
>JAAWCR010000030.1 GCA_022793355.1 Lawsonibacter sp.
ATGACGGAGCGGGAAATCGCCGCCCGGCTGGTGTATGAGCTGCTCAGCCGGGGCGGGGAGAAGGTGTCCTTTGACCCCATCGTGGCTGCGGGACCCAACGGTTCCCGGCCCCACGCCGTTCCCGGGGACCAGGTGGCGGACACGGGCATGTTTATCACGATGGACTTTGGCTGCAAGGTGGGGGGTTACTGCTCCGACATGACCCGGACCGTGGCCCTGGGCCAGCCTACCCAGGAGATGGAGGAGGTCTACAACGCCGTTCTGGCCGCCCAGAAGGCGGGCATCAACGCCGCACGGGCGGGGGTGACCGGCCAGGAGATTGACGCGGCGGCCCGGCAGGTTCTCCAGGAGGCGGGGTATGGGGAGTATTTTTCCCACGGCTTCGGCCACTCCCTGGGGGTGGATATCCACGAGGCCCCCAGCGCCAGCTCCAAGGAGAAGCGCCCCATGCCCGCGGGGGCGGTCATCTCTGCGGAACCAGGGGTCTATCTCCCCGGCCGTTTCGGCGTGCGCATTGAGGATGTGCTTATCCTCAACGAGACGGGCTGCGAGGACATTACCCGGTCGCCCAAGGATTTGATTGTGTTATAATTACCGCAGGGGTCCGGCCCCTGCGCAGGGAGGACCGATTCCATGGACTGTGAAAAGACCTGTTGTTTTACCGGCCATCGGCCTGACAAGCTGCCCTGGGGGGAGGACGAGCGCGACCCGAGATGCGCGCAGCTGAAGAGGAGCATCGCCCAAGCGGTGGAGGAGGCCTATGTGGCGGGTATCCGCCGCTTCATCAGCGGTATGGCGCGGGGGTGTGATTTGTATTGCGCTGAGGCGGTGCTAAAGCTGCGGGAGACGGAGCGGGACGTTACCCTGGAGTGCGCCCGGCCCTGCGAGACCCAGGCGGAAAGCTGGCCGGAGGCGGAACGGGCGCGCTACCAGTCCATCTTGGACCAATGCAATTATGAGACCCTGGTACAGCACAGCTACGACCGCTTCTGCATGCTCCGGCGCAACCGCTACATGGTGGACCGCTCCTGCCGCCTCATCGCCGTCTACAACGGTGTACCCAAGGGGGGGACCTTTCAAACTCTGGCCTACGCCATGAAGCGGGGGCTGACTGTCCACACCATCGACCTGGAGGACTTTCTATGAACACCCTGATGCACATCTGCTGCGCCCCCTGTGCCAACCGCCCCATTGCCCGGCTGCGGGAGGAGGGGCTGGCCGTCACCGGTTTCTGGTTTAACCCCAATATCCATCCATACACCGAGTACCAGGCCCGAAAGCACACCCTGGAGGAGTACGCCAGGGAGATCGGCATGAAGCTGGTCATCGGCGGAACCTACGATCTGCGCCCTTTTATCGCTGCCGTAGCCGGGGACATAGATGGCCGGTGTTCCTACTGCTACCGGGTGCGGATGGAGGCGACGGCCCGGTACGCCGCCGAACACGGCTTTGACAGCTTTACCACCTCCCTGCTCATCTCCCCCTATCAGAACCACGGGGGGATTGCCGCCGCTGCCCGGGAGATGGGGGAGCGGTATGGGGTGGAGTTTCTCTACCGGGATTTCCGCCCCCTGTTTCAGGAGGGACAGCAGTTTGCCCGGGAGCATGGTTTCTATATGCAGAAGTACTGCGGCTGTATCTTTAGCGAGGAGGACCGCTATATGGGAGCCAAGCGGAAGAAAAAAACAGAAGGATAGGGGCGGCCCACAGGGGGCCGCCCCTCATATATGCCATTATTTCAGCGCGTCGGATACCTTCAGCAGCGTATCCTCATGGGTGTGGTCCACCAGGTGGGTGTAGATTTTTCCGGTGGTGGCGGGGGTTGCGTGGCCCAGGGCCTTGCCGATGTCGAAGAGGGGAACCCCCTGGAAGGAGGCCACGGTGGCGAAGGAGTGGCGCAGGCCGTGGAGGGTGACCCGAGGCAGATCGTTTTTTCGCACGAATCTTGTGAAGGCCAGGGACAGGGCGTTTGGAGAGTAGGGATAACCCTTGTGGTCCAGCACCACGAACAGGCTGGGCTCCTCCAGCTGGATCATCTGGCGGGTATGCTCGTCCCGGAGCAGCCGGATCACGTCCTCAGGGATGAACAGCGTGCGCACCGACGAGCGGGTTTTGGTCTCCTTTTGGACGACGGTAGCGCCGAAGGCGGTGCGGGCCTCCTTGATCGACAGAAGCTGCCGCTGAAAATCAATGGATTCCCATTTCAGACCGCAGATTTCCTCCCGGCGCATGCCCAGGCTCCCGGCCAGCTTGGCGCACAGCTCCAGGGGGTGTCCCTCTAACAGGGTGTACAGCTTTTTCAGCTCCTCGGGGCGGTAGTAGGACGCCTCCTTCCGCTCCGGCCTGGGGGGCTCAACCCGGTCCATGGGGGAGTTGAGCAGTTTGTCCTGCCGCACCGCCGACCGCAGGGAGGAAGAGAGCAGATCGTGGTGCCGCCGCAGGGTGTTGGAGGAGAGGTTGCAGTTTTGCTGCACCTGAATGTAGTACTGCTGGATATCCATAGGGGTGAGCTTGAGCAGGGGAATGTGCCCCAGGGCGGGGAGAATGTGGTTGTCAATAATCTTCTGGTAGCCGTACACGGTGGTTTCCGCCCGGGTGGGGCGGACGATGTTGTCCATCCAGCTCTCCAGCCAGTCGCTCAGGGTCAGGTCGTGCTTGGGGGTTCTCAGCTCCTCCTCCCGGTGGGTGAGAAAGTCCCGCAGGCCCATGCGGGCGGCGTGGAGGGTGCGGTAGGTCTGATACCGCTTGACCCGCTTGCCGTCCTTGTCCTTACCCAGGTCCATGCTTACGTAGTAGATTTTCCGGGACTCGTCGTAGGAAATGTTGCGCTCCACAGTCTTTCTTGCCATAGTAGGTACCTCCATATTTTTATCTCTTGGGTACAGTTTCCCCAAAAATTGAGGGAATTATTTCCCTGAAATTACTATGGGGCATAAAGGGAGGCGGAGACAAGATTTTTTTTATGTAAACTGCGAAATGTGGCGAATTTTGTAAAAAAACACAACAAGCTTTTCCTGTGCTCCAATGTGTGGTATAATTAAACAACAGTGTGTTTTACAGGCCGGCGGGCGAAGCTTGCCCGAAACGCAGCTTCGCTGCTGTGCAAGTGATTGGACTGTGCAATGCGGGGACGGACAAAGCGGAGAGGAGGAGGGCGCATGATACGCATTGGAAATCTGCCTCTGCCGGTGGATGGGGACATGGCGCTGTTGCGCAAACGGGCGGCGCGTGCTCTGGGGGTGCGGCCCGGAGCACTGGGGGAGCTGGAAATTGTCCGGCAGTCTATCGACGCCCGGGACAAAGGGAATGTCCACTATGTATACACCGTGGAGACCGCCATGCCGGAGGAGGAGGCCGTCATGCGGCTGGCTCCTGGCCGGGGGGTGTCCCTGACCCAGCGGACCCCTTACGTCTTTCCGGCGGTGGGGCGAAGGTCCGTCCTGCCTCCGGTCGTGGTGGGTATGGGCCCGGCGGGGCTGTTTGCCGCGCTGTTCCTGGCCAGCCACGGCCTGCCCTGTGTCATTTTGGAGCGGGGACAGGATGTGGACCAAAGGACCCGGGATGTGGAGCGCTTTTGGGCCTCCGGAGCGCTGGACGAGAGCTGTAACGTGCAGTTTGGGGAGGGGGGAGCCGGGACCTTCTCCGACGGGAAGCTGACCACCGGCACCCACGACGGGCGTATCTCCGCTGTGCTGGACGCCCTGGTGGAGGCGGGGGCCCCCGCCGATGTGAAATACTCCCACAAACCCCATATCGGCACCGATGTGCTCCGGGAGGTGGTGAAAACCATCCGGAAGAAGCTGATTTCCCTGGGCTGTGAGGTCCGCTTCGGCCACAGGCTCACCGGCCTGACGGTAAGCAGCGGGGCGCTGGCCGGTGTTGAGGCGGAGGGCCCGGCGGGGCCTTACCACCTCAATGCCGACGCGCTAATCCTGGCCCCCGGCCACTCCGCCCGGGATACCTTCGCTATGCTGCGGGAGGCGGGAGTCCCTATGGAAAAGAAGCAGTTCGCCATTGGAGTACGCCTTGAACACCGGCAGCGGGATATCAGCCTGCGCCAGTACGGTGCCG
>JAAWCR010000218.1 GCA_022793355.1 Lawsonibacter sp.
AACAGCAAGCTGGTAAAATTCCGCCGGGAGGGCAAAACCGTGTACTACTCCCTGGCCGACGACCACGTCATTCATATCCTGGCTCAGGGTATGGAACACATCCTGGAGTAGGGCGGCCCGCGGCCGCCCGCGCAAAATACCGTAAATCAGAAAGGAAGTATTCATTATGAAAAAGACCTTTAAGCTCATTGACCTGGACTGCGCCAACTGCGCCGCCAAAATGGAAACCGCCATCAAAAAGCTCCCCGGCGTCACCGACGCCTCCGTGTCCTTTATGACCCAGAAGATGACCATCGAATCGGAAGATGTGGACGCCGTGATGAAGGACGTGGTAAAGTGCTGTAAGAAGGTGGAGCCCGACTGCGAGATCGTGCTGTGAGCAACTTCTGGGACCGGGTGGCCTGGCTGTACGACCTGGTGGAGCGGAGCAACCGGGCGGTCAACTCCGCGGCGGCGAACCGGGTGGCGGAGCTGATTCCCTATGGGGCCAGGGTTCTGGACTGCGCCGCCGGGACGGGGGAGTTCTCCCTGGCGGCGGCAAAACGGGCCGGGACGGTGCTGTGTACCGACCAGTCTCCGGCTATGCTGAAGCGGGCCCGGAAAAAGGCGGACAGGCGGGGCCGAATCAATATCCGCTTTGCCCAACGGGACGTGACCGCCCTGTCCGACCCGGACAGCAGCTTTGACGCGGTAATTGCCGCCAATGTCCTTCACCTTCTGCCTCAGCCGGAGCGGGCGGTCCAGGAGCTGTGGCGGGTCACCGCCCCCGGCGGGCGGCTGATTCTGCCTACTTACCTCCAGGGGAAGGTGGGAGCGGCCTACGGGACCATGATTAAAATTTATCAGGGCGTGGGCTTTCACTATGAGCACGCTTTTACCTCAGAAACGTACCAGATGATGCTGGAAGGTCTGGAGCTGGCCCCTGTAACGGTGGAGGTCATTCCGGGCCGGGTGCCTGAGGGAATTGCCGTGCTGGAAAAGTCCGTATAAAGAGGTGTTTTTTATGACCCGAAAGCAAAAAAAGACCCTGTACCGTATTCTCATTGCCTTTGTGTTGTTTGTTGTCTGCCTGCTTTTACCCACTGTCTGGCTGTCCGGCCCAATTCCACCGCTTAGCGTGGTTCAGGACCGGAATGGCTGCGGGACATACGCTTTGGCAAGGTGGCCGCTGTTCCTGGTTCCCTACCTGGTAATCGGCTGGGATGTCCTCTGGAAGGCCATCCGCAACATTATGCGCGGACAGGTCTTTGATGAAAACTTTCTCATGTGCGTGGCCACCATCGGGGCGCTGATTATCGGCGAGTACCCCGAGGCGGTGGCGGTAATGCTGTTCTATCAGGTGGGGGAGCTGTTTCAGAGCGTGGCCGTGTCCCGCTCTCGGCAGTCCATCTCCGAGCTGATGGACATCCGTCCCGACTACGCCAACGTGGAGCGGGAGGGCCAGCTGGTCCAGGTGGATCCCGACGAGGTGGCGGTGGGGGACGTGATTGTCATCAAGGCGGGGGAGCGGGTGCCCCTGGACGGTAAGGTGCTGGAGGGGAATTCCGCCTTGGACACTGCCGCCCTCACTGGCGAGTCCCTGCCTCGGGACGTGGGGGTGGGGGACGAGGTGATTTCAGGCTGTGTCAACCTGTCCGGGCTGCTCCATGTGCAGGTGTCCAAGCCCTTTGGCCAGTCCACCGTGGCCCGCATTTTGGACCTGGTGGAGAACTCCAGCGAGAAAAAGGCCCAGGCAGAGCATTTTATCACCAAATTTGCCCGGTACTACACTCCCATCGTGGTCTTTGCCGCCCTGGCTCTGGCGGTGATCCCCTCTCTGCTGGACGGTCAGTGGGGGGTGTGGGTGCCCCGGGCGCTGAACTTCCTGGTGGTGTCCTGCCCCTGCGCCCTGGTGATCTCTATCCCCCTGTCCTTCTTCGGCGGGCTGGGCGGCGCGTCCAAGCAGGGCATTCTGGTGAAAGGAAGCAACTATCTGGAGGCCCTGGCCCAGGCGGGGGTGGTGGTCTTTGATAAGACGGGCACCCTGACCCAGGGCAGGTTTGCTGTCACGGCCGTCCACCCGGAGGGGATAGAGGAAAAACAGCTGCTGGAGCTGGCCGCTCTGGCGGAGCAGTTTTCCACCCATCCTATCTCGAAATCCATCGTCAGCGCCTGGGACGGTGTCCCTGACCGGGGCCGGGCCACCGAGGTGGAGGAGGTGGCCGGCCACGGTGTCCGGGCGGCAATCGACGGGCGCAGGGTACTGGCGGGCAACATGAAGCTGATGGAACGGGAGGGGATCTCCCCTGTCTGCGATCATGACCACCCGGGAACCATCATCCATGTGGCGGTGGATGGTCAGTATGCCGGCCATCTGGTCATTGCCGATCAGCCCAAGGAGACGTCCGCCCAGGCCCTGCGGGAGCTGAAGGCAGCGGGGGTCCGGCAGACCGTCATGCTTACCGGCGACGCCCAGGGGGCCGCCCAGGCGGTGGCGCAGGAGCTGGGGCTGGATCAGTTCTACGCCCAGCTCCTCCCGGCGGACAAGGTGGAGCGGGTGGAGCAACTGCTCCAGGAAAAACGCCCCAAAGAGAAGCTGGTCTTTGTGGGGGACGGCATCAACGACGCCCCCGTCCTCTCCCGGGCGGACATTGGGGTGGCTATGGGCGCTCTGGGTTCCGACGCAGCCATCGAGGCGGCGGATATTGTGCTCATGGACGACGACTTGCTCAAGCTCCCCGTGGCAGTGCGCATTGCCCGCAGAACCCTGTCCATTGTGCGGCAGAATGTGGTCTTTGCCCTGGGGGTAAAGCTGCTGGTGTTGATACTGTCTGCTATGGGCCGGGCCAATATGTGGGCCGCCGTCTTTGCCGATGTGGGGGTATCTGTGCTGGCTATCCTGAACGCCAGCCGGATGCTGAAAGCAAAATAATAGCAGTTGGCCTGCTGCCGTGTAATAATTATGTGGCATAGCCAAACAAGCACCAAACCGGACCTGCCTACAGGTCCGGTTTGGTGTTTATTATGCTCTCTTTGCCCGGTTGATGGCGGCCAGGATGGCCCGGAGGGGAGCCAGATTGATGTTGTGGGACAGGCCCACCCCCCAATACTGCTTGCCGGTGCGCTTGTCCTGAAGGAGGATATAGGCCACGCCCTGGGAGTCGGAGCCGTCGGTAATGGCGTGGGAGGCGTAGTCCAGAAAGGAGAAGCGGTCAATTTTCTCCCCCTTGATGGCGTTGAAGAAGGCGTCAATAGGGCCGTTGCCCTCGCCGGACACCTGAAAGACGGTGTCGGTGTGGCGCAGGGTGCCCTGGAAGGCCACATGGGAGTGGCCCTCGTCATCGATGGTCTCCTGGAAGGAGTGTTTCAGCAACTGGTAGGGCTCCTTCACATCCACATACTCCTGATGGAACAGCTCGCTGATGCGCTGGGGGACAATCTCCTTGCCCACCCGGTCGGTCTCCACCTGAACGACGTGGCCGAACTCGGGGTGCATGGACTTGGGTAGGTCGAAGCCGAAGTCGTGCTCCATGATATAGGCCGCGCCCCCCTTGCCCGACTGGGAGTTGATGCGGATGATGGGCTCGTATTCCCGGCCCACGTCGGCGGGGTCGATGGGCAGATAGGGGATCTCCCAGTACGCGCTCCCGGAGGACTTCATATACTGCACGCCCTTGTTGATGGCGTCCTGATGGCTGCCCGAGAAGGCGGTAAAAACCAGCTTGCCCGCGTAGGGCTGGCGGTCCCCCACGGGCATTTTGGTGCACCGCTCATACATCTCTTTGATTTTGTTGATGTTGGAGAAGTCCAGCTCCGGGTCCACTCCCTGGGTGTACATGTTCATAGCCAGGGTGACCATATCCACGTTTCCGGTGCGCTCACCGTTGCCGAAGAGGGTGGCCTCCACCCGGTCGGCCCCGGCCAGCAGGCCCATCTCGGTGGTGGCGACCCCGCAGCCCCGGTCATTGTGGGGATGGCGGGAGATGATGGCGCAGTCCCGGCCGGGAATCTTGCGGCAGAAGTACTCCAGCATGTCAGCGAACTGGTTGGGCATGCAGTTCTCCACGGTGGTGGGCAGGTTCAGGATCACCTTGTTCTCCGGCGTGGCGTGGAGGTGGTCCAGCACAGCTTGGCAGATCTCCACGGCGTAGTCCATCTCCGTGCCCATAAATGATTCTGGAGAGTATTCAAATCGCAGATTCATACCAGCTTCAATCATGGGCTGGGACATCTCATAGATCAGGTCGGCAGCATCAGTGGCAATTTTGGTGATGCCGTCGGTGTCCATCTGAAAGACCACCTTCCGCTGGAGGGTGGAGGTGGAGTTGTAGAAGTGGAGGATGACGTTCTTGGCACCCTGAATGGCCTCGAAGGTCTTTTTAATCAGGTGCTCCCGAGCCTGAACCAGCACCTGGATGGTCACGTCGTCGGGGATGTGACCTCCCTCAATCAGTTCCCGGCAGATTTCATACTCCGTCTCACTGGCGGAGGGGAAGCCAATCTCGATCTCCTTCACCCCAATGTCCACCAGCGTGTGAAAATACTCCAGTTTTTCGGCCAGATTCATGGGGTCCACCAGGGCCTGATTGCCGTCCCGCAGATCCACGGAGCACCAGACGGGGGCCTTGGTAATCACTCGGTCGGGCCAGGTGCGGCCCTTGATGGGCTGGGGGGTAAAGGGAATGTACTTTTCAAATTTGGGCTTCATGGCGGTGTCCTCCTTTAAATGGTTGGATGCGTCAGGGGACGGAAAAGCCCCTGACTCTTTCAAGTCAGGGGCGTAAAAACTACGCGGTACCACCCTGGTTCAGCGAATGGTCGCCCATCCGCCCTCACAGCCTCTAACAAGGCTTCAGCCGGTAACGGGGCCAGTCGTCCCGCCCTACTTCGGTTCAGGCGGACTGCTCGGGGGCCAGTTATCCACAATCTCTCCTCACACCGGCTCGCACCATCCGCCGGCTCTCTGAGTGGGAGGGACTGTCTTTTTCCCCTTCATCGCATTTGCTTGTTGAGCATTCTAACGGAAATCCCCCCGCTTGTCAAGAGGAAATTTTCGTGATAAAATAAAAGAAATATAACGGGGAGGGGAAACAATGGTTTTATTGGTAATCGACACCCAGAAGGGGATCACCGACAGCAGATTATACTGCTTTGAGGAGCTGCGGGCAAACATCAAGGCTCTGATTGCCCAAGCCAGGGAAAGCGGCGTGGAAGTGGTCTACGTGCGGCATGACGACGGCCCGGGGACGGGCTTTTCAGTGGGGGACGACGAATTTCAGATTTTTGAGGAGTTCGCCCCCCGGGAGGGGGAGCGGGTCTTTGACAAGGTGGTCAACAGCGCCCTGCATCCCTCGGTGGGGCTGTCCGGATATTTGGTGGAGACGGGGGAAAAACAGCTGATGGTGGTGGGCATGCAGACGGATTTCTGCATCGACGCCACCATAAAGAGTGGCTTCGACCTGGGGTTTGAGATGATTGTGCCGGAGCATACAAACTCCACCTTCGACAACCAATACATGAAACAGGATACGGCCTACCATTACTTTAACGATTTTGTGTGGCCGGGGCGGTACGCCCGGTGCGTCCCGATGGAGGAGGCAATAAATCTGCTCCAGACGGCAAAAAAATTTTAAAAAGTAGTTGCTTTTCCTGGAAAACTGTGTTATGATATCAGTTGCGTTTACAAGCATACCCTCATGAGGAGAAAGAGGTGAAGATAAAATGAAGGAAGGCCTCCACCCCAACTATCAACAGACCACCATCCGGTGCGCCTGCGGCAATGTGATCGAGACCGGCTCCACCAAGAAGGACATCCGCGTAGAAGTTTGCTCCAAGTGT
>JAAWCR010000219.1 GCA_022793355.1 Lawsonibacter sp.
GAACCTCAAAAAGCTGGCAAGGTGGAAAACCAGAAAACGCTTTGCTCCCTCCTCCTCTGCCACTTCCTACATTTTATCCCTCATTAACTTTGTGGCCTGTCTGGTAATGAAGACAGACAGGCCTCTTTTCGACAGGCTGGCAGCCCCTCCGGTGAAAACCGGAGGGGCTGTTTCCTCTGTTATTTAAAAAACTGGGGGTAGGCCTCACGGATGGAGGCGGCATCGATGCGGTAGCGGTTCAGGTGGACTTCCATCAGCGCCCGGGTGGCCTTGGCGTCCTTGCGGCGAATGTCCTCCATCAGCTCCTGGTGGTCCTGCACCACCTTCAGGTCCTTCGCCGAGGACAAGGCCATAGCCCTCACCCGGTCGAAGTGGATGGAGATGTTTTGAATCAGGGCAAACACCCGGCTCTTCTTGGCGATATCAAAGAGCAGGCCGTGAAACTGGTTGTCCAGGGCCATCAGCTCGTTGGTATAGGAGCCGTCCAGATAGAAATTTTGCAGGCGGATATTGGCGCTAAGCCGCTCCAGGTCCATGGGCGAAGCCAGGCCGCAGACCAGCTCCACCACGGCGCACTCCAGCAGATTGCGCATGAAGCGGGACTCCTCCACCAGGTCGTAGTCGATTAGGGGGACAGTGCTCTTACGCTGAGGGTGAATCTCCACAATCTCCACCTTGGACAGCTCGATCAGGGCTTCCCGCACCGGGGTACGGGACAGGCCCATCTCGGCGGCCAAGGCGTTCTCGCTGATTTGGCTGCCAGGGGCCAGCTCCAGGCTGATGATGTTTTCTTTGATGGTCCGCAGGGCGTAGTCCCGGCCGGTCTCCCGGGGGAGGCGTTCGGTAAGCTTCATATTGTCTCCTGTTCGCCGGAGCGTTCCGCCCGGGCATATGTTTTCCATTGTTATTACCTTAGCACACAAGAGAGTATTTGTCCACTAGTATACCACCAAAAAATCGCCCTATATTTTGTCTATTATAGCAAAAAAACCTCTGGGGGACTTGCCAAAACCTCCGGCGTCTGCTAAAGATAATATATACCCATTTTTCGAGACTGTGGAGGGGCCTATGAAAGATCAGGACCAGTGGCTTGCCCGCCGGAAGCGGCTCTTTTATATCGTGGAGGTGGGGGCCTCCGAGGACCGGGTCAGCCGGCTTTACGACCTGGTAAACTCTCTGGCGATTGTTATCAATCTGATCGCTAGCATTCTGTACACCTTTGAGGAGGTCCGTGAGCCTTACGGCCCGGCGCTGCTGACGATAGAGGCGGTCACGGTGGCCTTTTTCTCCGTTGATTACTGCCTGCGGCTGTGGACGGCCCGGTTCCTGTTTCCCAAGCAGTCCGGAGCCAGAGCGGTGCTGAGCTATATTAGCTCCTTCAGCGGGCTGGTGGACCTGCTCTCCTTCCTGCCCTACTATCTGCCCGTTTTCCTTCCCTCCGGGGCGGTGGCCTTCCGCATGTTCCGAGTGGTGCGCATTTTCCGGCTGTTCCGCATCAACGCCTACTACGACTCCCTGCATGTGATTACCGAAGTCATTTCCAGCAAACGGCAACAGCTGATTTCCTCCGTGTTTATCATTCTGGTGCTGATGCTGGCCTCCAGCCTGTGCATGTACAGCCTGGAGCACGACGCCCAGCCGGATGTGTTCACCAACGCCTTCTCCGGCATCTGGTGGTCGGTGTCCACCCTGCTCACTGTGGGCTACGGGGACATCTACCCCATTACCACCATGGGCAAATTTTTCGGTATCTGCATCGCCTTTCTGGGGGTGGGCATGGTGGCCATCCCCACCGGCATTATCTCTGCCGGCTTCGTGGACCAGTACTCCCGCATCAAGCGGCTGAGTGAGTACGCCAATGAGGCGGATATCCACTTTATCAAGGCGCGCCTGTCCAAAAACGATCCCTGGGCCGGGCGGACCATTCAGGAACTGGGCCTGCCCGCTGGCATCATCGTGGCCGCTATTCAGCGGGACGGGACGATTGTGGTGCCCCGGGGCAGCGTGGAGCTTAAACCGGATGACACCCTGGTGCTGGGAGCAAAACCCCTGGGGGATGACAAGCACATTGATTTGAAGGAGATGGTGCTGCGCAGCCAGAGCCCCTGGAACGGACGGCGCATCCGGGAGCTGGACATCTCCCGGCAGACGATCATCGTCATGGTCCGGAGGCGAGGGAACGTCCTCATTCCCAACGGCGATCTGGTCCTGAAAGAGGGAGACAGCATCATCCTCTATACCCAGACGCCGATGGATCACGCCAGTACCATCGAGATATAAAAGCCCGCCTTGACAAACCGTCGGGGCGGTGATATAGTAAATAAAAGGGATACTGTCCGCAAGACGGTTCAGCCCCTTTGGCTTAAGCTTTCAACGAAAACCGTCACCGGTCCGGGGTGGCGGTTTTCAGCGTTTTATACGTATGGTTACGGTACAACCAAAGATATGAAATGTAACTGTAATGGGCATACGCTCACCCCCCCTTTTGGAAGGTGCAGCTGAACCGCCTCGCCTGTGTTGGACAGTGTCCCTGAGAAAAATATACCATGTTTCGACAGCCGGGTCAAGGAAAAGCCTGCGGCCCAGTCCGGCCCTAAAAATTTCCTTGTATATTCCAAAAAACTGTGCTATAGTAGGGTTACGAGGCAAATAAAGGCAAAGCGTGGGGGACTCGCCCTCCCCCACGCCTCTATGCGGGAGAAACAGCCTCCCACACAACAGCTATGCTGCGCCAGCCCTCATTATATCGGAAAAGCCGCCGCTTTACAAGGGGCGGTTTGGGGGTTTGTGTCTGGATATATGCGGTGTGGGGTTAACATATCCTGCGCCGCTTTTGTTTGTCTCGGCGGAAAACGCCTTCGGAGGGATTCATCCAGCCCTCCGGGGGTATGTGCCGCTGAGATATTTTCCGAAAGACAACATGAGAGGAAGGAATTTTTATGAAAAAGAAAATGCTGTCCCTCGCGCTGGCCCTGGCGATGTGCCTGAGCCTGACTGTTCCCGCATTTGCGGAAGAGGACCCCGATGCCCCTATGTCTGTGGAAGAAGGGCTGAAAAATGTCGTTTTGGACGTGGGAATTGGCGATTTGGAGCCTGAAGATATTCAAGTAAAGAAATCCTTAACGCTGAGAGAGTACGATGACGAGGATTGGGAGACCCCTATCCTCAGCGAGGAGAGTGGCTATTACGCGATTAAGAAAGACACCGTATTTACGGTTTCCCACAACGGTACACAGGATGACGGTTCCTATATCCGCGTATATCTGACGGTTTTCGAGGACTTTGGAGACGGCGTCTATGAGTGGGTAGATTGGCCCCA
>JAAWCR010000031.1 GCA_022793355.1 Lawsonibacter sp.
AGCCCCCAGCGCTGGATCAGCCAGGTGAGGGGGGCGGGGAGGACGATGGTGGCCAGACCGCTGCCCGCCGAGGCCAGCCCCAGGGCGAAGGCGTTCCGGTCCCGGAACCAGTTGTTGATGAGCAGGGACAGGGGGATCATCCCGCCCCACCCGTAGGCCAGCCCGGTGATGGCCGCCGCGCCCAGGTAGGCGGGAAGAGAGGTGGCCGCCCCGAAGAGGAACCGGGACAGGGCCAGCAGCAGCATCGCGCCGGTGCAGGCGCGGCGGATCCCCAGGCGAAGACACACCCCGCTCGCCGTGAGCATACCCAGCACAATAAATAGGCTGCGGGTGGTGATAATCCATGCGGCCTGGGTGTTGGTAAAGCCGTTTTGGGCGATAATATAAGGTTGATATACCGAGTAGACGTTGCTCCCCAGCCCCATAACGGAGAACAACATGACAGCGCCCCCTAGGCAGACCAGCCAGGGGCGGACGGATTGACTTGTACGCATAAAATCACTCCCAACGGTATAACCATACCCTGTGTGGGGCGATTTGTAAAGGATAAATTGGAGCGAGGAGGGCGTTTCGTGGCGGACCAAAAATACTGGCTGTGGCTGACTACCCGGAAGGGGCTGGGACCGGTGGGGGCGCTGGCGGTGCTGGACCGCTTTACCACCCCGGAGCGGGCCTATTACGGGGAAAAGGAGGACTATGAGTCCCTGCCCCTGCCGCCCTTCGCAAAGAATTCCCTGCTGGACAAGAGCCTGGACGAGCCTAACCGGATTATGGGGGAGTGCGACCGGCTGTCCGTGGAGATTATGACCTTTCAGGACGCCGGGTATCCCTACCGGCTGCGGCAGCTGGCCGACCCGCCGGTGGTGCTGTACAGCAAGGGCAAAACCTTCCGGTTTGACGAGGAGGCGGCCATCGGCGTGGTGGGGATGCGCCGGTGCACCGCCAAAAGCCGGGAGCGGGCGGAGCGCTTCGGCATGGAGCTGGCCTCCGGCGGGGCGCTGGTAGTGTCCGGCATTGCCGAGGGTATCGATTCCTGCGCCGTCACCGGGGCGCTGAAGGCGGGAAAGCCGGTGGTGTCCATGCTGGCCGGCGGGGTGGACCGGATATTTCCCCGGGAGAGCCGCTGGCTGTATGAGGATGTGGCCGCTGCCGGAGCGCTTATCTCCGAGTATCCGCCGGGCACCCCCCACAGGGGGGAGCACTTCAGCCCCCGCAACCGGATTTTGAGCGGACTTTGTCTGGGGGTGCTGGCAGTGGAGTGCGAGCCGGCAGGGGGCACCATGCTTACGGTCAACCACGCCCTGGTGCAGGGTCGGGAGGTGTACGCCGTTCCCATAGGGTTAGACGAGCGGGCGGCCAGGGGGACCAACGCCCTGATTCGGGAGAACAAGGCCAAGCTGGTGGAGAACGCCGGGGACATTCTGGCGGACTTTGTGGACCTGTACCCCGCCAAATTGACCGCTGCCGCGCCCCTGTCCCCGGGGGTGGTGCAGGCCCGGCTGTCGGAGGACAAGCCGAAGGCGGAGCCCGCGAAGGAAAAAGAGAGCGGCGGAGCGCCCCGGCCGGGGCGTGAGGTGGTTCCCCGGTCCCGTCAGAAGTCCCGCTTTACCGACGACGAGCTGGCCGTCCTGGCCGTGGCGGCGAAAGGGGCGCTCTCCGCCGACGAGATTGTGGAAAAGACGCAGATTCCCGCCAAGCGGGTGCTGTCCGCCCTCACCATGCTCCAGGTACAAGGGGCGGTTGAGGAGCAGCCGGGACGCAGGTTTTACGCCCTGGTGGAGCTAGAGGCCTAGGGCTGTACCAGCCCGGACAGCTCCCGGCTGAGGGCCAGGGTGGCCCGGAACAGGCGCATCTGTTCCATAGTGTGAGCCAGGCGGAGCTCGGCCAGCATTCCCGTTAAAAGCTGGCGCTGGCTGTCGTTAAGCTGGCGGCTGAGCAGCTCCTGCCGCGTCTCGGCATATCCAATGGCCTTTTCGTAGCCTGGGTCTTGGCTGATGCCGGACAGATAGTGGTCTTGCAGAAAGTTGTATAGAGCATTGATGAGTTCAGTCATGATAAGCACCTCACGAACAAAATATGACCGTTTAGGATAGCCATATTATAGCTTTCCCAAACGGTCATGTCAAGAGGAAAGTTCCTGGGAGGATAGAGGAAAAATGGCATCTTTATCAGAGAATATTGTTCAACTGCGAAAAGAGAAGAATGTAACCCAGGAAGAAGCGGCAAAAGGAAGCGGAATTGTTCTGCGTTCTTATATTCGCTATGAAAAGGGCGAACGGGAACCGGTTGCATCGGTCCTGACCCGCATGGCAAACTATTTTGGCGTTTCAACAGACTATTTGCTGGGGCGCACGGATAAGCGCGACTAAATTCGTAATCAATCTTTGGAGGTAAATCCAACGTGGCAAATAAAACAGACTTAGTTATCGTAGAGTCCCCGTCTAAGGCCAAGACCATTGGAAAGTACCTTGGGCCGGGGTATGAGGTCAAGGCGTCCATGGGCCATGTCCGGGACCTGCCCAAGAGCAAGCTGAGCGTGGACATCGAGGGCGGGTTCGTCCCCGACTACCAGCCCATCAAGGGCAAGGAGGACGTCATCAGCGACCTGAAAAAGGCGGCCAAGCGCTCCGGCAGGGTCTATCTGGCCACCGACCCGGACCGGGAGGGGGAGGCCATCTCCTGGCACCTGAAGGAGCTGCTGAACATCCCGGACGACAAGACCTACCGGGTGACCTTTAACGAAATCACCAAAAATGTGGTCAACCAGTCCATTGCCGCCCCCCGGGCCATCGACCAGAACCTGGTGGACGCCCAGCAGGCCCGGCGCATCCTGGACCGGATCGTGGGCTACCAGCTCTCC
>JAAWCR010000032.1 GCA_022793355.1 Lawsonibacter sp.
GGAGCAATTACATCAAATTTCGGCAATATGCGCAAGCGGCGAGAATCCCCGCTGCTTCGCCTTATCCGTTAAATTTTCCCATTCCCCGGTCGATACCCTCGGCCAGGATGCACTCGATGGCGTCGGCAGCCCGTTTGACGGCGGCATCAATCGCCTTTTTGTCCTCCCCCACAAACTTGCCCAGCACCCAGTCCGCCATGTCGTAGTCGGGGTGGGGCTTCTCACCTACCCCCACCCGCAGGCGGGGAAACTGGTCCGTTCCCAGGTGCTGGATGATGCTTTTCAGCCCGTTGTGCCCTCCGGCGGAGCCCTTGACACGGATGCGCAGCCGTCCCACAGGCAGGGCGGTGTCGTCGGACACCACCAGCACGCGTTCGGGGGGGAGCTTGTAAAAGTCAGCCGCCGGGCGTACAGCCTCCCCGGACAGATTCATATAGGTGATGGGCTTCATTACCAGCACCTTTTCCCCGGAAATAGTAAGAATATTGGTCAGCGCCTTGAATTTCAGCCGCTGGATAGGTTTTCTCTGCCGCTCGGCGGTCTCGTCGGCCACCATAAAGCCGACGTTGTGCCGGGTGTTCTCATACTTGTCCCCCGGGTTGCCTAGGCAGACCAGCAGCCAGCTCACGCCGCCGCTCTCTTTTTTGAAAAACATGTCTGTTTCCTTGCCTTTCTTGGAATGGCCGTCTGTAGGGGCGGCCCCTACAGACATACAAAATAAAGGGGGCGGGCCAACGCCCGCCCCGCCGGAGTATGAGTTACAGGAACAGGGGAGATACGGAGGTCTCCATATAGATGTGACTGATGGCCTCGGCGAAGAGGTGGGCCACGGAGATATAACGGATTTTATCGCAGGTGACGCAGGGGCGAGAGGGGATGGTGTTGAGAAACACGACCTCGTCCAGTACGCTATTCTGAATGCGCTGGATGGCGGGGCCAGACAGCACGCCATGAGAGGCGCAAGCGGTGATGTCCCGGGCGCCGCCGATTTCCACCAGAGCCTTGGCGGCGTGGCACAGGGAGCCGCCGGTGTCCACCATGTCGTCGAGAAGGATGACCCGCTTGTCCTTCACATCACCGATGATGTTCATTACCTCGGAGGAGTTGGCTTTTTGCCGCCGCTTGTCCACAATGGCCAGGGGCATGTTTAATTTCTGCGCAAAGGCCCGGGCCCGGGCCACGGAGCCTACATCAGGGGAGACCACCATAGTGTCCTCCCGGTTCTCCTTGAACTTGCGGTTAAAGTAGTCCACAAAAATGGGCGAGCCCACCAGATTGTCCACCGGAATATCAAAAAAGCCCTGGATTTGGTTGGCGTGGAGGTCCATGGTCAGCACCCGGTCAGCGCCGGCGGTGGTAATCAGGTTGGCTACCAGTTTGGCGGAGATGGGATCCCGGGGCTTGGTCTTTCGGTCCTGCCGGGCGTAGCCGAAGTAGGGGATAACGGCGGTGATCCGGCCGGCGGAGGCCCGCTTCAGCGCGTCAATGATAATCAGCAGTTCCATCAGCGCGTCGTTCACCGTGCCCTGTCTGCCGTCCTTCTCAAAGGAGCAGGTGGACTGCACCACAAACACGTCTGAGCCCCGAACCGTCTCGTAGATGGAGGCAAAATTTTCCCCATCGGAGAACGAGCCCACCTCTGAGTTGCCCAGGGGGATGCCCAGCTCCTTGCAGATGTCCTTGGCCAGCGCGGGGTTGGAATTGCCCGTGATGACTTTGATATCTTTGCCGTGTGCGATCATATGTTTAGACCCTCCCATTTTTTATCCGGCGCTTCGGCCGGCTCTCTTGTATAAATACCCTTTCCTTCCGTGAGGCGATTGCTTACAGGTTCCCCTTCTTTTTCCGGTTTTCAGCGGCCCAGCCGGGCTTGACCTCCTGGCGGACCCGGCCAACTGCCATGGCATCCTCCGGGACGTGACCGGTTACTGTAGTGCCAGCGGCGATGAAGGCCCCATCCTCTACAGTCACCGGAGCGACAAAGTTGGTATTGCAGCCCACAAAAACGTGGCTGCCGATGGTGGTGCGGTACTTATGGAAGCCGTCGTAATTGCAAGTGATGGTGCCGCAGCCGAAGTTGCAGTCCGCTCCCACGTCGCTGTCCCCCACGTAGGTTAGGTGGGCCATTTTCGTCCCCTTGCCCAAATTACAGTTTTTCAGCTGGACAAAGGCCCCAATTTTGGAGCCCTCCCCCACCAGGCAGTGGGGCCGGATGTGAGTGTAGGGGCCAATCTGGCAGTTTTTCTCAATCACGCTCTCCTCGCACTGGGAGGCGTTAATGGAGCAGCCCTCCTCCACCGTACAGTCGGTGAGCATCACCTGGGGGCCAATCTGGCAGTTGGTCCCGATGGCCGTTCTGCCCCGGAGAATGGTGCCGGGGAGGAGCAGCGTGCCCGCGCCTACTGTGACCCCCTCATCCACATAGACGGCGGTGGGGTCCATCATCCGTACACCGGCCTGAAGCAGTTCCTCCCGCTTGGCCTGAAGCGAGGCAGTTTGATCGTTCATCGTTTCCCTCCATTAAAGCACAGATTTCATCTAGGATATTATAGCATAGATTTCCTCACTTTTCCACCATTCAGAAATATTTTTCCTCGGTGCAAAAAACACAATTTTTCCGAAAAAAATTCAATGAATTCGACAAAAACCGCCCATCCTGTTCCGGGACGGGCGGTCAAGCTGTTTGTCAGAAGGCGGGGGTCAGCGGACGCACCCCGAGCCGCTCCCGCAGGCGGGAGGGCCGGCAGATGCGGGACATCTCCAGCCCGGCGCAGATGGTGTCCACAAGGTCTACCATCCAGGCTTCCAGAGAGCGGGGCAGGGCGCCCCCCAGGGGCCACATGTGGGAAAGGATGATATTCCGCTCCTTAGGGGTGAGGGGGGTGAGGGCGGCGGCGTTCCGGGCGGCGAACCGGGGGTGATCGAAGCACTGGTTGCCGGGGTGGGCGGACCTGTCCTTGGAGTCATACAAATACAGGTCGTGGAGCAGGGCCCCGCGAACGGCGGAGTGTACGTCCAGATGGAGCAGCCGGGCCACCCTGTAGGTACTAAAGGCCACAAACAGAGAGTGGTCCAGGGTGGTCACCGGGCCGTGGTGCTTCCACCGCCCCATCATCCGCACCGGCTCGGAGTCCAGCAGCTCCTTTGTCAGGTCTACAAACTCCCGCTCCCGCAGCTTACGGCTCAAATAGCTCATTGGAATCAGTCCTTTCTTTTCTAATCACAGGGTTTCCCCTATGTCGTTTCCATGCCCACATCATACACTATCTTCCTCCAAATGTCATCTGAGAAATTTTTACAATTTTATCGGGTCTGTCCTCCGCCCTTTATCACAAATTTGAAAGAACAAAGCTCCGCAAGGCCCAAAGGACCCCTTGCGTGCAATTTTTGTGTGGAAATTCCCATCTCGCAGCCCAGCCCGAATTCTCCGCCGTCGGTGAAGCGGGTGGAGGCGTTCCAGTACACGGCGGCGCTGTCCACCCGGGCCAGGAAGGCGTAGGCGTTGCGCTCGTCGCCGGTGATGATAGCCTCGCTGTGTCCGGTGGAGTGGGCGGCGATGTGGTCGATGGCCTCCCGCTGGTTCTCCACCACCTTGACGGCCAGGATATAGTCCAGAAACTCAGTGTCAAAGTCGGCTGGCCCAGCGGGAGTGCCGTCAATAATTTTGGCCGCTTCCGGGTCCAGCCGCAGCTGGACCGGGTGGCCGAAGCGGTTATGCTCCAGCCGGTCCTTCAGCATGGGCAAAAATTCCTCCGCTACCGTCCGGTTTACCAGACAGACCTCGGCGGCGTTGCACACGCTGGGCCGGGAGCACTTGGCGTTTTCTACAATCTCCAGGGCCATGTCCAGGTCGGCGTAGGTGTCCACATAGATGTGGCAGATGCCGGTGCCCGTCTCCAACACAGGGACGGCGGCGTTGTCCACGCAGGCCCGAATCAGCCCAGCCCCGCCCCGTGGGATGAGCAGGTCTACCAGTCCCCGGGCGGTCATCAGCTCGTTGGCGGAGGCCCGGGAGGTGTCCTCCACCAGCTGGAGGGCGTCGGGATTCAGCCCGGCGGTGGAAAGCCCCTCCTTCAAAGCGGCCACAATGGCGGCGGCAGAGCGGTGGGCCTCCTTGCCGCAGCGAAGCACACAAGCCGAGCCCGCTTTCAGGGCCAGGGCGGCGGCGTCGGAGGTGACGTTGGGCCGGGACTCGTAAATAATGGCGATAACCCCCATGGGCACCGCCGTCTTTTCAATCACCAGCCCGTTGGGGCGTTCCACCCGGCTGAGGACCCTGTGCTCCCGCCCCACCGGGTCGGGCAGAGCGGCCACCTCCTGCAGACCGACGGCCATGCCGGCAATCCGGTCGGGGCTGAGGGCCAGCCGGTCCAGCATCACCTCGGAGGTGGTCCCCCGGGCCGCCTCCAGGTCCAGGCGGTTCGCAACCAGAATGTCGCCGCTGTGTTCCTCCAAGGCCTTGGCCATAGCCAGCAGGGCCCGGTTTTTGGTCTGAGTATCCACTGCGGAGATGTCCCATTTGGCGGCCTTGGCCCTTTGCAGCAGTTCCTGTGTTGTCATATTTATCACCTCAAATTTCTGTGGGGACGGCCTTGGCCGTCCATATGTTATTTGTTCCAGGCAGAGCGGCCTGGGGCCGTCCTGCACACGTCCCATCAATGGGGCATCACCAGGCTCGCCGCGCACACCGCCAGCGAGAGAGCCATAACAAGGTCCACTGTCCTGCGGTGGTTGGCGAAGAGCCTTTGCAGAGATGCCCCGGCAAACAGCCACGCCAGGTTGCACACCGGGCCGGTGAAGGGGAGGAAGAGCCCCACAGACAGCAAGGCCAACGGGGAGCGGGAGTAGGGGAGCACATAGCCGCTGAGGGCAGTGAGGCAAAAGATAATCACTTTCACGTTGGTCAGCTGGACCAGCAGCCCGTTGCGGAAGGAGGGGGCGGCCGGATCCTGGTCCAGGCGCGTGCCGCTGGAGCGGACCATGTGCCAGGCCATCCACAGCAGATAGGCCGCCCCCAACCAGGAGAGCATGCCAACATACTCGTTCAGCGCAGTTCCCAGCAGCCAGGTGAGGGCCACCGCCCCCATGGCGTCTAGAAAAAAGCCACAGAACAGCCCCCGCCACTGCCGCAGGGCGGGCCCCTGGCCATACCGCAGCGCGGCTCCCAGGGAGCAGAGATTGGCGGGTCCGGGGGTGATTCCCCCTACAAAGCAGTAAATCAAAAAGCTGGGAATTAATGAAACAGGCATGACAGCCACCGTCCTTTCTTGGGTGGCCCTATCCTAACAGAAAAAATTACATTTGAAAAGCAAATATTTTTAAAGTATAATATTGATAAAATCAATGTATTGGGAGGCGGCACAAAAAATGGAGCTGAAAAATCTGCGTACCCTCCAGGCGGTGGCCGGTCAGGGGAGCTATCAGAAGGCGGCGGACTATCTGGGCTACACCCAGTCCACCGTTACCGTCCACATCCAGCAGCTGGAGGCGGAGCTGGGCGTTCCCCTCTTTCAGCGGGTGGGCCGACAGATGGCGCTGACGCAAATCGGGGAGCGGGTTCTGGAACAGGCCCGGGAGCTGCTTCTGGCTGCCGACCGGCTGGCCGCGGTAGGGCAGGAGGGGAGCGCCCCCTCCGGCATCCTGCGGGTGGACATGGCCGAAACCCTGTTGTGCTACAAAACCCAGCCGGTGATTCAACGATTCCGCAAGCTGGCCCCTCAGGTGCGGCTTATCATCCGCAGCCGGAACTGCCTTGACATCGCGGAAAACGTGCGCTCTGGGGCCTGCGACCTGGGCGTGGGTTACGACATGGACTGGAGCCGGGATGTGCTGGAGGTGGAGGCCATGGGGGAGTATGAGGTGGTCCTGCTGGCCTCGCCGGAATTCGCGCACCCGGACTTTATCACACCAAACCAGCGAAAGCCGGTATCCCTGGTCACTGACGAACCGGACAGCGTGTTCCGCCGGCGGCTGGAGGACTATCTGCAAAGCCGGGGCATCGCCCTGGACGACACCCTGGAGTTGTGGAGCATTGAGACCATTAAGCGGTGCGTCATGTCCAACCTGGGCTTTACCTATCTGCCCCGGTTCGCCGTCTGGGAGGAGCTGGCCGTCGGACGGCTGGTGGAGCTGACAGCCCCCATCTCCGGCGTTCGCTTTCCGGCGCTGTGTGCCCGGCATAAAAACCGCTGGGTCACACCGGCAATGGAACTGTTTATGAAGCTGCTGCGGGACAGCCTGCTGTCCGATTAGGGTGCTTGGAGTGGCTGCCGCGTCTGGCCGAACCTCCGGCGGAAGGGGGCGCTGTTGCCGTCCTTGCCCGGCCGCTCCAGGATGGAGAAGGTGACCTGCCCGAAGAGCCGGCCCCAGCCCTCCTCCAAAAGCTCCTGCCAGAAACGGGCCACGTCTTCCGGGTCGTTGCGGAACACGCCGCAGCCGTAGGCCCCTAAAATCAGCTGGGTGCAGCCCCATGCGGCGAAGAGGGCTAGAATTTTTCGCATCCGGCCCTTCATCACCGCCCGGGCCCGGTCCGCGCTGTCCCCATTGCGGAGGACAATGCCCATATTGACGGCGGGAGCGGTAATTACCGGACAGGTGACAGGATTGACCGTAAGTGCAAAGGCGCTGGTACGGAAAAAGGCGACGTCCCCTATCAGCATGGTGTCGGTGTACGCCGGGTCCCGATTGGCCCGGTTGATTTCGTAGTACCGGGGGCCCTGGCCGGTGGTCTGGGTGTGGTAGAGGCTGGAGCAGAAGGCCAAACACTCCTCCTGGGCCACCGATCCGTTCAAAAAGCCGCCTCCGGGGTTTTTGGCGGAGGCGAAGTTGAGCACCCCGATTTCGGGGCAGAGGGCCTCCCCGCCGGACAGGCGGAAGATGGCGTCCACCGTTCCCTCGCCCTGGACCTCAATGGCGGCGGAGGGGCCGTCTGTGGGGAACTTTGCCTCTGCGGCCAGTTGGTCCAGGGCCTCGCTGGTCCACAGCTGCGTGGGCCGGCCGGCGTTCAGCAAAATTACCTGGTTCCCCAGGGGGTACTGTCCCGCCCGGCTGATCTCCACCGTCTCCCGGGCCAGGTCTTGCAGCGCGCTGCGGGTCATCCCTTTACCCCCAAAAACCGGGTCCCCACCGCCCGGCCCTCCACGATGTCGTAGAGCCGTTCGGGGTGTTCCCCGTTGGTAATTACCATATCGCACCCCTTGGCGGTGACCATTTTGGCTGCCCGCAGCTTGGTCTCCATGCCGCCGGTGGCCAGGTTGCTCCCCTTTCCGCCAGCCAGCGCCTCAATCTCCGGCGTCACCGCCGCTACGGCGGGAATCAGCCGGGCAGCAGGGTCCTTCCGGGGGTCGGCGGTGTACAGCCCCTCAATGTCGCTGAGCAGCACCAGCAGCTCCGCACCCACTGAACAGGCCACAATCGCTCCCAGGGTGTCGTTGTCCCCCACCCTAATCTCAGAGGTGGCAACTGTGTCGTTTTCGTTGATGACGGGCAGGGCTCCCAGCTCCAGCAGCCGGGCCATGGTATTTTCAAAATTCCGCCGCCGGTCCTCGTGGTCGATGTCCTCGCTGGTGAGCAGAATTTGGGCGACCGTATGGTTGTACTGGGAGAACAGCTTGTCATAGGTGTACATCAGCTCGCACTGGCCCACGGCGGCGGCGGCCTGCTTGGTGGGCATGTCGCCGGGTTTTCCGGGCAGATTCAGCTTGCCCACCCCCATGCCAATGGCTCCGGAGGACACCAGAATCATCTCATGCCCTGCGTTTTTCAGGTCGGACAGCACCTTCACCAGCGCTTCCACGTGGCGGATGTTCAGCCGCCCGGTGGCGTGGGCCAGGGTAGAGGTGCCCACTTTTACTACAATACGCACAGTTATATTCTCCTTTTATATTACGATTTAGCGGCGTTTCACCGCAGCTTCAGAGTTTTTTCATAGGCGGCGATAACTGCGTCCATGGCGGCGGCGCGGAACCCCCGCTCCTCCAGGGTCCGCACCCCCTGGATGGTGGTGCCGCCGGGGGAGCAGACGGCGTCCTTGAGGGCGCCAGGGTGCCTGCCGGTTTCCAGCACCATGCGGGCGGCCCCCTCCAGCATCTGGGCGGCATAGGCGGTAGCCTTGTCCCGAGGCAGGCCACAGGCCACACCGCCGTCGGCCAGGGCCTCCAGAAACAGGTAGGTAAAGGCTGGGCCGCAGCCGGAGACGGCACTGGCCGCATCAATAAGGCTCTCAGGCACCGCGTCCACCAGCCCGGCGGGGGCGAGAAGGGCGGCGAAGTCGTCCAGCTCCTCCACCGTCGCCCCCTGGCCGCAGTACTGTACTACTCCGGCCCCGATGGCGGCGGGGGTGTTGGGCATCATACGAATGACGGGGCAGGTCAGGTCCGCCAGGTCCTGAATCCGATTACAGGACAGCCCGGCGGCCATGGTGGCCAGCACAAAGCGGTCCTCCCGTTCCCGGAGGATGGGGGCCAGGGGAGAGAGCACCAGCCCCATCATCTGGGGTTTCACCCCCAGGAAAATGAGCCGGGCGGAGCGGGCAATTTCCTCGTTGGAGGACATCGCCGCCCCGGGCAGCTCCGCCGCCAGGGCCTCCGCCTTGGCCGGGGTGCGGTTGGACAGCAGGATGGTCTCGGTCAGCCCGCTTCTGGCCGCCGCCCGGGCCACGGCGGAGCCCATGGTTCCGGTGCCAATAAAGCCGATGGTTTGATACATAATGACGTACCCCCGTTCTGGAGATTTTTTCATTTTTATTATAGCACACCCGTCAAGTAGGGGCTGCTTGGGACGGCCCCGATATATTTAAGAAATCTTAAGAAGTTCTTAATTGTATTTCTGGCGCATCCACGATATACTGCGTGTACTAATACAGTTAGTACAGTATCCGGAAAGGAGGCGCTGTTATGCTGAACTTAGACTACCGGGACGCCCGGCCCATCTACGAACAAGTAAAAGACGGCCTGCGGCGGCTGATGGTGACAGGAGTGATCCAGGAGGGAGAAAAGCTGCCCTCGGTGCGTACCATGGCGGGAACGCTGGCCATCAACCCCAACACCATTCAGCGGGCCTACGAGGCCCTGGAGGCAGAGGGGTACGTCTACTCGGTGCCCGGAAAGGGTTCCTTCGCCGCCCCCAACACAGGGGTAGACGAGGGGCGCAGGAGCGAGCTGTTCCAGACCTTTGACCAGACGGCGGGGGAGCTGCTGTTTCTGGGGGTCAGCGGCGAGGAGCTTTGGGCCCGAATCCGGGCTTTGGAAGGGGGAGAGGCGCAATGATTAAAGTAAACAACGTGGTCAAAACCTTCGACGGCTTCCGGGCCCTGGACGGGCTGACCATGACGGCGGAAAAGGGATCCATTTACGGTCTGGTGGGCCCCAACGGAGCGGGAAAATCCACCATCCTGCGGCACATTATGGGCGTCTACCGCCCTGACTCCGGTTCGGTGCTGGTGGATGGGGACCAGGTCTATGAGAATCCGGCGGTCAAGGCCAAAATCACCGCCATTCCCGACGAGCTGTATTATTACAACTCCGCCTCCACCCGGGACATGATGCGCTTTTACCGGGGGATGTACCCCAAATTCGACGTGAAGCGGTACGAGGCCCTGGCCGAGGCCTTCCCTGCGGTGGACGAGAAGTTGCCCATCCGGCGGCTGTCCAAGGGCATGCAGAAGCAGAGCGCCTTCCGGCTGGCCCTGTGCTGTAACCCGGAGGTGCTGGTGCTGGACGAGCCGGTGGACGGTCTGGACCCGGTGATGCGCCGCCAGGTGTGGACCCTGCTCATGGGGGATGTGGCCCAGCGAGGGACCACAGTGCTGGTCTCCTCCCACAATTTGCGGGAGCTGGAGGACGTATGCGACCACGTGGGCATCCTCAGCCATGGCAAGGTGCTGCTGGAGCGGTCCCTCACCGACTTGCAGGACAACGTGGTCAAGCTGCAAATCGCCTTCGCCGACGGAAACCTGCCGGAACTGCCCAAGGATTTGAACGTGCTCCACACCGCCCAGATCAGGCGGGTGTTCACTCTGATTGTCCGGGGGAACCCGGCGGAAATCAAGACCCGAATGGCGGTCTACGCCCCCATTTTGATGGAGGCCCTGCCCCTGACCCTGGAGGAAATCTTTATCTATGAACTGGGAGGTGAGGACTATGCGGTCCGCGACATCGTACTTTAACGGTCCCCTCTACCGCAAGACCCTGGCCCGCTTTTGGCCCCTGTGGGCACTGTGGGGAGTAGGCTGGCTGTTTCTCATCCCGTTGAACATGCTTAACACCTACTTTGACCGCTATGCGTCCACCACCCCGCAGCGGCGGCTGATGGATATGGCGGCGTACCTCCCCGACATGCTGGCCCCCGGCGTGTTTCTGGCCGCCTTTTTCGCCATCCTGTGCGCCATGGCGGTGTTCGGCTACCTGTACAACAGCCGCTCCGCCTGTTGGACCCACGCCCTGCCTATGCGCCGGGAGGCCCTGTTTACCACCCAGTATCTGGCGGGGCTCAGCTTCCTGCTGCTGCCCCAGGCGGCGGTGGCGGTGCTGACAGTGGGGATCGAGCTCTCCTTCCTGCCTATGGAGCACTGGGGCGCGGCCCTGTCCGCTCTGGGGACCTGGCTGCTGGCCCAGAGCGGGATCTGCCTGTTCTTCTTCTCCTTCGCCGCCTTCTGCGCCATGTTCACCGGCCACATCCTGGCCCTGCCCGCTTTCTACTTTATCCTTAACGCCCTAGCGTCGGTGCTCTGGTTCCTGGTGGACGCCCTGCTCAGCGAGTTTTACTTTGGATATGCGGGCATATCCGGAATGCTGGCCGTGACGGAGTATCTCACCCCGGTCCGCGCCCTGCAGCAGGCGGTGGACTGGTGGCCGGCCCACCAGGATTCCCCGAGCTATCTCCAGTCTCCAGGCACCATCGCCGTCTACGCGGCCATCGGGGTGGGGCTGGCCCTGATCGCCCTGTATGTCTACCGCCGCCGGCATGTGGAGACCGCCGGGGATGTGGTGTCCGTCGCCCTGGTGCGGCCCCTGTTCAAATATGGCGTGGCTTTCTGCTCCGGGCTGGCCCTGGGTATGTTTACCGCCGCTTTCTTCGGCCGGAGCGATCTGCCCGTGCTGATTCCCTGCATCCTGTTCTGGACAGTCATCGGCTACTTTGCCGCCGAGATGCTTCTGAAAAAATCCTTCCGGGTGTTCAAGGCCTGGAAGGGCGGGGCGGTTATGACCGGCGTGATGCTGGCGCTGTGCCTGGTCTGCTTCCTGGACCTGTTCGGCATGGTAGAGCGGGTGCCCAGCCCTGGCCGGGTGGAGTATGTTGACGTCACCATTTCTATGGGGTATCCCTACGACAGCGGCGCCAACCTCACCGGGCTGATTCATGACCCCGCTCAAATCGAACGGATTACAGCCCTCCATCAGGCCATTGTGGACAACCGGGACGACCTGGAATACCGGAGGCACGACTCTGAAGGCGACTATACCTCCGCGTACCTCACCTACCATCTGTCCAACGGCAGCGAGGTAAGGCGGCGCTACCGCAGCATACCCTTCCACTCCGGTGATACGGACACCCCGGGGACGGTGGCCTATGCCATGGCGCAGCTGACCGGGGACCGGGAGCTGGTGGCCAAGGCCTATGACTTTGACGGGTTTTTGAGAAACGCCCGGCTCACCTCCGCCTATGTGGAGGCGTACGACAAACACGGGCAGTACGACCGGGCCTATGTGGAGGACTGGCGCCAGGAGCTGTGGGACGCCATGCGGCAGGATTTTGACGAGGGTACGATTGGCGTGCGCTGGCTCTTTGAGTACAGCGAGGAATACAAGGCCAACCGCTACGACGCTGGGCTGTACTTTGTGGCGACGCTGGACAGCGATGAGACCGAGGGTTACACCATGGAGGTGACGCCCGGCTATTCCTCCGGACCCAAAAGCGAGCCGCAGCAAAGCCTGGGAGTCACCCTCACCCCCAACGCCAGGCGCACCCTGGCCGTGCTGGACCAGACCGGTATCTGGGAGAAGGGGTATTCCCTGACCCCATCTGGCCAAGGCGACTGAGAGGTTGCGGATTGAAATTTTTTGCAGGAAAGCGGCCCCGCCAGGCGTTTGCCGGCGGGGCCGCGTTTTCGATTATTTAACCGCCGTCTCCCGGGGAGCGGGGGCCTCCTCCCGTCCGCGGCCCGAGGCCTTGGCCGCCTCGCAGATGGGGATGGGGGCCATGGCCAGGGCCAGAACGGCGCACCACTGGGGCGGGGTCATGGGACTGACGGAGAATACCCCCTGGAGGGGAGGGATGAGCAGGACGGACAGCTGCATAGCCAGCCCGGCCAGGAAGGCCCGGTTCATGGCCGGGTTGGAGAGGACCCCCTGGGAGAACAGGGAGCGGTCCTCGCTGCGCACATTGAAGGCGTGGAAGAGCTGGCACAGGGTCAAGGTGGCGAAGGCCATGGTATTGGCCGAGGCACCCTCCAGGCCGGGGACGGCCAGAAGGGTGAAGCCCAGAAAATAGGCCGCCAGGGTAAGCCCGCCCACCATCAGGCCCTGCCAGGCCAGGCGGAGGGAAAATTTACGGTCGAAGAGCCCGGCGCTGGCGTCTCGGGGATCCGCCTCCATCACCCCCTCCTCCACCGGCTCCACCCCCAGGGCCAGAGCGGGGAGGGAGTCGGTGACCAGGTTGAGCCAGAGAAGCTGCACCGGAGCCAGGGGCATCTGCCCGAAGCCCAGGAGGGTGGCGGCAAAAATGGTAAAGATTTCCCCGATGTTGCAGGACAGGAGGTAGTGGATGGCTTTGCGGATGTTGGAGTAGATGCCCCGGCCCTCCTCAATGGCGGAGACGATGGTGGAAAAGTTGTCGTCGGTGAGAATCATATCCGACGCCCCTTTCGCCACGTCGGTGCCCGCCTTCCCCATGGCACAGCCGATGTCGGCGGCCTTCAGGGCGGGGGCGTCGTTGACCCCGTCCCCCGTCATGGCCACCACCTTGCCCCGTTTCTGCCAGGCCTGAACGATACGCAGCTTGTGTTCGGGGGACACCCGGGCAAAGACGGCAAACTTCTCGATGTCGTGTTCCAGCAGCTCCTGGGGCATAAAGTCCAGCTCCGCGCCGGTGACTGTCCAGTCGCCGGGGCGGGCGATGTCCAGCTCGCGGGCGACGGCCAGAGCGGTTGCCCTGTGGTCGCCGGTAATCATCACCGGCCGCACCCCGGCCAGATGACACTTGGCTACCGCGCCCTTTACCTCCGGCCGGGGCGGGTCCATCAGGCCGAAAAGCCCCAGGAAGGTCAGCCCACTCTCCACCATCCGGGGCTCCGGGTTGTCGGGGAGGGAACGCAGCTCCTTCCAGGCGACGGCGATGACCCGCAGGGCCTTGCCCGCCATCTCCTCGTTGGCGGCCAGGGCTCTGGCCCGGTCGGCGGGGGAGAGCGGGCCCCTGGGGGTGTGAGTGCACCGGTCCAGCAGCACGTCGGGGGCCCCCTTCACAAAAGCGGTCCAGCCTCCCTCCGGGGTACTGTGTATGGTGGACATAAGCTTGCGCCCGGAGTCGAAGGGGATGTCGGCCACTCGGGGCAGGCGCTCCAGCTCCCGCCGCTGGTCCACCCCGTCCTGGGCTGCCGCCGTCACCAGGGCGCCCTCGGTGGGGTCACCGGCGGCGGTGGGGGCCCCTGCCTTCCACTCCAGCCGGGCGTCGGAGCACAGGGCGCCCGCCAGCATGGCGTCCCGTCGCCGGGCCCCGGGGGTGAGCCACACCTGCTGTACCGTCATCCGGTTCTGCGTGAGGGTGCCCGTCTTGTCCGAGCAGATCACACCGGCGCAGCCCAAGGTCTCCACGGCGGGGAGCTTTTTCACGATGGCGTTCCGTCCCGCCAGCCGCTGCACCCCCAGCGCCAGCACAATGGTAACAATGGCAGGCAGGCCCTCCGGAATGGCGGCTACCGCCAGGGAGACGGCGGTGAGAAACATGTCCAGCATTCCCTTGCCCTGGAACAGCCCTACCCCAAACATGATGGCGCACACGGACAGGCACAGGAAGGACAGGGACCTGGAGATCTCGGCCATCCGCCGCTGAAGGGGGGTGTCCCCCTCCTGGTTTTCCAGCAGCAGACCGGCAATCTGCCCCATTTGGGTATCCATTCCAGTGGCTACCACCAGGGCGGAGCCCCGGCCGGCCGTAACAAGGGTGCCGGAGATGAGCATGTTTACCCGGTCGCCCAGGGGGGTGTCGGCCGGGAGGGCATCAACCGCCTGTTTCTCCACCGGCACCGATTCCCCGGTCATAGCCGACTCGTCGGCCTGGAGGCGGCTGCACTCCAGAATTCTGGCGTCCGCAGGCACTTGATCCCCCGCCTCCAGGATAATCACGTCCCCCGGGGTCAGGGCGGCGGCGGCGACACGTTTCTGCCGTCCCTCGCGCAGGACACTGGCCTGGGGGGAGGACATGCGCTGAAGCTCCTCCAGGGCCTGCTGGGCGTGGTCCTCCTGGGTGATGGAGATGACCCCGTTTACCATTACAATGACCAGGATAATCGCGCCGTCCAGCCAGTCCTCCCCGCCGCTGGCCGCCAGGGAAATGGCCGCTGCCGCCAGTAGGACCAGAATCATAGGATCCTTCAGCTGGCCCAGGACGCGGAGGAAAAGGCTGGGCGGGTCCGGTTGAGCCAGCTGGTTTGGGCCGTACTTCTCCAGCCGATGGGCTGCCTCCCGCTCCGTCAGGCCCTGGGGCCGGCTCTCCAGTTCCTTCAATACCTGCGACAGACGCCGGCTGTGCCAGTCGCCCATACCACCACGCTCCCTTCCAATTTATTCCAGTATACAGGGAGCCTGTCCACTTTTTGGGGGAAATCCGTCGAGAAGGCAAAATGTTCCGCCAGGGCTCGCCCTGGCGGAACACCTTCTCAATTGGACCAGCCGTGACCCAGAACACGGTCGTAGGTAATGAGCCGCATGGCTCTGGTGAATTCGGTGACTGCCTGGCCGACAGGCAGCTCCAGGCGGATGTTGTAGTAGGGGACCGCCCGGTAAAAATCGGCCAGCAGCTCCATATAGGGGGTTGTGGGCATGCCGATGGAGCGAATCAGGGAGTTTAACAGGTTGTAGTCGGAAATTTGGTTGTCCCTGTGGCCGGGCAGGAGCCCGCCGCTCAGCTCCCGGTTGGAGTAGATCAGGAAGGGGGTGGAGTAGAGCTTCTGCCGCTCCTCGCTGGTGAGGCCGTCGCCGGTGTTCACAAAGCCCGTCTCGTTGTAGGCCATGTAGTTGGGCCCCAGGGTGGGCAGATGGTCGCCGAAGAACAGCAGCACAGTGGGCCGCTCCCGCTGGTCAATCCAACCGGCTAAATTCCCCAGCATCTGGTCCGCGTCATAGAGTCCCTGGGTGTAGGTGCTCAGGGCGGTGTGGGCGGGCTGGGACAGGGCAGGGCAGTCCACGGAGATGAGAATCTCCTCCTCGGGCAGGGCGGTGTAGGGCTGGTGGTTCTCCATGGTGATGGTAAAGAGGAAGGCGGGGCCCTCCTGCCGGTCCATCAGGTCTTTCATAACCTGAGCAGTAGACTGGTCGGAGACGTACCCCCGTCTGCTGACCACCTCAGTGAGCTCGTACATATCGGGCTCGCTGTAAAAATCGTCAAAGCCCAGGTGGGGGTAGGCGGTGTTTCGGGAGTAGAACTTCTCGTTGTAGGGATGGAGGGCCAGGGCGGTGTAGCCCGCCTCCTTGAAATGGGAGATGTAAGAGGGCAGCTCCTTTGTGACAAACCAGTAGGGGGTGGTGACGTTGGGGAGATAGTCGGTGGTTAGGCCGGTGAGGAGGGCGAATTCCGGCCGGACGGTGCCGCCGCCCAGGGCGGTGGTGTACAGCATGCCGCTGTAGCAGCCGGGGCTGTCCAGAAGGCGGTCGTAGTTGGTTAGGGGATTTTCGGAGAAGGACACGCCGGGCAGGATGCGGGGGTCAAAAAAGCTCTCGCTGAGGACCACCACCACATCGAAGGCCTCCGCCCCGGGAGCGGCGGGGCCGGCGGGATAGGAGGCCAGCAGCTGCTCCAGGTTCTGCTGGCTGTAGCCCTCCGGGGGGCTGACCCGCATACCCAGGACGTTGACGGTAAATGCGCCCACAAAGCCGTTGGCGTCGTAGTTGGAGCTTTGAAGGGCGGAGTCGAAGCTGGACATGCCGAAGCGGTTGAGAAGGCGCTCCGCCTTGGCGGGGGTACAGGTGGCCGCATAGGCGGCCAGCACCAGAAGGGCCGCGGCGGACCACCGCCACAGGAAGGGCCGGGGCAGGCTGGTGGACAGAAGCCAAAAGCCCAGAATCCACAGCAGGATAACAGCCGCCCCCAGCCAGAACCAGCGGGGCGCATTGCCGCTGACGAAGGAGGTCAAATCGCCCGCCTGGGAGACCATGGCCAGGTCCTGGGGATAGAAATTATCCCCGTTGAGGGCCGCTTTCATGTAGTTTACATAGGCGCAGACGAGAGATAAGCCGCCAAAGGCCAGCGCGGACAGCCAGGCCCGGCGAAGGACCAAAGTCAGAACGCAAAACAGAAACAGGACCACCAGAATTTCAAACCGGGTGGGATTTGGAAACCGTTCCCAGTGCTCCTGTAAACGGTGCAAATTTGCCCCGTAGTTCATATAGTCCATCACAAACAGGCAGAACAGAGGGAAGCAGGGGAGGCTGAGCCAGGCCATAACCCGCAGCGGCACACACTGACGCAGGAGGGACAGGAGAGAGCGGGGAGAGAGGGAAGCGCCCATATGTAAGAGTCCTTTCTGAATAGTTTTTGTCAGCATATAGTCAAATAGCTTGAACGGAATCAGAGATTCGTTTCAAGAGGCTTGATTATAGCACAAATTCGACAAAAAAGAAAGAGGGAACTGGCATGATGCTCCCTCTTTCCATTATTTTTTTATTAAATTTGTCTGAATTCTCCTTAATAGGCCAGCTTTTCCTCCAGCCAGGCCTTCAGTCCGCTGATGGGGACGCGCACCTGGTCCATGGTATCCCGGTCCCGGATGGTGACGGCGTGGTCGGCCTGCTCGGTGTCGGAGCCCACGGTCTGGAAGTCCACGGTGATGCAGTAGGGGGTGCCAACCTCGTCCTGGCGGCGGTAGCGCTTGCCGATGGAGCCGGCGTCGTCGTAGTCCACCATGAAATACTT
Organism: Lawsonibacter sp.; assembly: GCA_022793355.1. GTDB lineage: Bacteria > Bacillota > Clostridia > Oscillospirales > Oscillospiraceae > Lawsonibacter. The sequence continues at coordinate 17,125 of JAAWCR010000032.1, forward strand.
GCTCAGCTCGGACTGAATCTCCCGGGCCTTGTCCCCCAGCTTCTTGGACAGGGGAAGTATGGCGCATTTGAAGGGGGCGAGGGCGGGGTGCAGGCGCAGGACAGTGCGCACGTCGTTTTTGGCCTCGTCCACCACCTCCTCGTCGTAGGCGTTGCACAGGAAGGCCAGGAGCATACGCTCCACGCCTAGGGAGGGTTCGATAACATAGGGGATATAATGCTCGTTTTTCTCCTGGTCAAAGTAGGTCAGGTCCTTGCCGGAGGTGGTTTGGTGGGCGGTGAGGTCGAAGCTGGTGCGGCTGGCCACGCCCCACAGCTCGCCCCAGTCGGTGAAGGGGAAAGCAAACTCAAAGTCGGTGGTGGCGTTGGAGTAGTGGCTGAGCTCCTCGGGGTCGTGGTCCCGCAGGCGCAGGTTTTCCTCCTGGATGCCCAGGTCGAGGAGCCACTGACGGCAGAAGTTCTTCCAATACTTGAACCACTCCAGCTCGGTGCCCGGCTGGCAGAAGAACTCCAGCTCCATTTGTTCAAATTCCCGGGTGCGGAAGATGAAGTTGCCTGGGGTAATCTCGTTGCGGAAGGACTTGCCGATCTGGCACACGCCGAAGGGCAGCTTGCGCCGGGTGGAGCGCTGGACGTTGACGAAGTTGGTAAAGATGCCCTGGGCGGTCTCGGGGCGGAGGTAGACGGTGTTTTTTGCGTCCTCGGTGACCCCCTGGAAGGTCTTGAACATCAGGTTGAACTGGCGGATGTCAGTCCAGTTAAATTTTCCGCAGGAGGGACAGACAATCTGGTGTTCGTCCACAAAGGCTTTCATCTCGCTCTGGCTCATGGCATCCACGCTGCGGTTCAGGTCAAAGCTGTTTTCCTGGCACCAGTCCTCAATCACCTTGTCGGCCCGGAACCGCTCCTTGCACTCCTTGCAGTCCATCAGCGGATCAGAGAAGCCGCCCACGTGTCCGCTGGCCACCCAGACCTGGGGGTTCATGAGGATGGCGGCGTCCAGACCCACGTTATAGGGGTTCTCCTGAACGAACTTCTTCCACCAGGCCTTTTTCACGTTGTTTTTCAGCTCCACCCCTAAAGGGCCGTAATCCCAGGTATTGGCCAGGCCACCGTAAATCTCAGAGCCGGCGAAGATGAAGCCCCGGCCCTTGCACAGGGCCACAATCTTTTCCATGGTCTTTTCGGTGTTTTTCATATTGGATAAACTCCTTTTCATTTATTGTGGGTCAATGGTGTGGAAAATGCTCTTTAATCCGCTGTTTTCGTAGAAAAACTCAAGCTGCAACGTTAGATAAGTCAATTCGCCGCCGGAGGTCAGCTCATAGTCCACCGCAAAGCCGCTGCCGTCCTTATACTCAAAAAACATCACCTCATGGTGGTATTCATACTGAGGCTTGAAATTACAGGGCACGCCATACTCGTCAAAGACGTCGAAGTCATTCATCTCCAATGTGCCCTGGATACACTCCCGAATCTCATCGGTGTTGTCCCACTCCATCTTGTCCACACAGGAGGGCAGATCCTCATACCGCTTTTCGTGGAGGACATGGAGAATATTTTTTACCACCTCAATGGCCTGTTCCCTGTGCTGCTCGGTCATCAAATCACCCCTTTCCAAGCAAAAACGCCCCGAGCCGGTTCGGCTCAGGGCGAACAAAATCTGTCCGTGGTTCCACCTGAATTTCCCCATGGGGGGACACTCTAACCCGGTAACGGCGGGGACCGGCGGGGCATTTCCTCCCCGCGCTCCAGGGGGCCTTCCCGTCTCAGCTTCGGAGGGCTTGCACCGGCCGCCCACTCTCTGAAGTCCCGCTGTGAGGTACTGTTCCCTGTCTGCGCTTTGTGTCTCACGATTATATGCTAGTTTCAACCCCATGTCAAGGGGATTTTGTGGGTTTCAGCGCTTTTCTTCCCTTGTACAGCGACGAATTTGAATCAGCCTTTTCAGATTTTTTGGAACGGTACGAATATGACGAGGGCGGAGAACTATCTGCTGTCCATGGTGAGGCTTTTCTTTGCCGCCGGCTGGCTGGCGGCCCATTTTTTATGAGGCTGATACGGGATTAAGTGGTTGGCCGGTTGCAATTTGGGGATAATTGGTGTAAAATACAGATACTATAAATTTAATATGGAGGAGTATGGTTTATGGACGACAAGGTGAAAGCCCTGCTGGAGCGGGTGAAGGGCACCGCCAACTATGCCGCCGACGCCGCCGCGGACGGAGCCAGGGCGGCGGGCCGGAAGGCGGGCCAGTTGGTGGACGTGGCCAAGCTGAACGTCCGGCTCTTCGATTTGAATGGGGAGTACAGCGACCTGTTGCGCCAGCTGGGCCAGGTGATGTACGATACCCACAAGGGCCAGGTGGCGGAAAGCGCCTATGTCACCGATTTATTGACCCGGGCCGACGAGAAGGCGGTGAAAATTGCCGAGCTGAAAAGCCGCATCACCGACCTGAAGCAGTCACAGGCCTGCCCCGTCTGCGGTGCGCCCTGTGGGAAAGGTGATAAATTCTGCCGCGCCTGCGGCGGAAAACTGTAAGGAGGACGCCATGAACTACACACTGGAACAGTATCAAGCCAGCGCACAGGCAATCCGGGAGAAGCTGGGGGGCTTTGTCCCCAAGGTGGCCATGGTGCTGGGCTCCGGCCTGGGCTACCTGGGAGATGAGGTGGAACAGCCCGTCTGCATCGATTACCGGGATATCCCCCATTTTAAAGCATCCACCGCGCCCGGCCACAAGGGCCGCATGGTCTTTGGGGAGCTAGAGGGCCAGAAGGTGGCCGTTATGCAGGGGCGGATGCACCACTATGAGGGCTACTCCTATGAGGAGGTGTCCTATGCCGTCCGGGTGCTGCGCCTGCTGGGCTGTGATACCCTGATCGTCACCAACGCCGCCGGGTGCGTTAATACCGCCTGGAAGGCCGGCGACCTGATGCTGATTACCGACCAGATTAAGATGTTTTCTGAGTCCCCCCTCAGGGGGGAAAATCTGCCGGAGTTCGGCGTGCGCTTCCCCGACGCCTCCCACCTGTATACCGCCCGGCTGCTGGACCTGGCCCGGGAGACGGCCCGGGAGCGGGACATCCCCCTGCGGGAGGGAGTCTATTTCTATTGCTATGGTCCGCAGTACGAGACCCCGGCGGAGATCCGGGCCGTCCGGGCCCTGGGCGGGGACGCGGTGGGTATGTCCACCGCCCCCGAGGTGGTGGTGGCCGGACACTGCGGCATGGAGGTGCTGGGGCTTACCCTGCTGTCCAACATGGCCGCTGGTATTCTGGATCAGCCCCTGTCCGAGCAGGAGGTGCTGGATGCAGCCGAGGCTGCCAGGGAGAAGTTCTCTGGGCTGGTACGGGCCTGTTTACGGAAGATGTAAAACGCCGCGGGGCGGCCTGCGGCCGCCCCGATAGAAAAATGGAGGAACATTAATTGTCAATTCTATTTACTAATGTGACCGGGCTGACTATTGACCCGGCCGGCCCGGTGCTGAACGGCGCATTTGTGGCGGTGGAGGGGAACAAAATCACCTCGGTGGGGGTACAGCGCCCTAGGGGGGAGTTTGAGCGGGTCATCGACTGCACCGGCAAGGTGATGCTGCCCGGGTTTGTCAACGCCCACACCCACGTGCCCATGACCCTCATGCGGGGCTACGGCGGAGGCTGCGATCTGCACACCTGGCTCAACGACTACATTTTCCCCGCCGAGAGCAAACTGAACGAGCGCTGCGTGGCCGCCGGAGCGGCCCTGGGCCTGGCGGAGATGATTGCCTCCGGGACGACCTGCATCGCTGACATGTATATGTATACCGAAACCATTGCAAAAACTGTGCTGGAAGCCGGGATTTCCGCGAATTTGGCCTGTGGGGCGGTGTATTTCGGGGAGCCAGCGGACTTTTCGCCCCAAACCTGCAATGACTGCGAAAACCATATCAGGCTCTATGAGAACTGGCACGGCGCAGGGGAGGGACAGATTCTGGTGGACGCCTCCATTCACGCCGAATATACCTCCTGCCCCCCGGTATGGGAATGGGTGGCGGATTTTGCGCAGAAGCACGGCCTGAGGATGCATGTCCATGTGTCCGAGACCCGTTCCGAGCATGTAAATTGCATTGACAAATACGGCATGACGCCCGCGCAGACCCTGGACAAATACGGCGTGTGGCAGAACGGGGGCATTGCCGCCCATTGCGTCCACCTCTCTGGCGGGGACGCGGAGCTGTTCGCAAAGCGGGGGGTCACCGGCGTCCACAACCCGGTGTCCAACCTGAAGCTGATGTCGGGGGTGGCTCCCCTGTTTTTCCTGCGGGACTGCGGGATGCGTATGGCGCTGGGCACCGACGGGGTGGCCTCCAACAACAGCCACAACCTGTTTGAGGAAATGAAGGTGGCGGCCCTGACCCAGAACAGCCATTTTGGTGAGGATAACGGTCCGCTTCAGGCGGCGGATATTCTGGCTATGGCCACTGTCAACGGTGCCCAGGCCCTGGGCCGGGATACGGGCGTGATTGCCCCCGGGAAAATTGCCGACCTGATTCTGGTGGACTTCACCCACCCCAACCTCTTTCCCTGCCACGATATAGCGGAGAATCTGGTCTACTCCGCCGCGCCGTCCAACGTAGTCATGAATATGGCCCGGGGGAAAATCATATATGAGAATGGGCAGTTCCTCACCCTGGACCTGGAAAAAATCAGGGCCGAGGTGAAGGGCTACGCCCTGCCCCGTATTTTCGGCTGACCCTGTGCGGGGGCGGATCGTATCCGCATCGGTGTAAAATCGTTAGGAGGCTGCCTATGGCCCAATATGACGCGCCCTCCCGCCGGGTTGGCGGACAAAAACAAAATAGCTTCTTTGGTGGGGCAGCCGTTTTAGCGGTGGGCATCCTGGTGGTTAAGCTCATCGGGATGTTTTACAAAATTCCCTTGGTCAACATCATCGGGGACCAGGGAAGTACCGACTTTACCAACGCCTACAACATCTATTCCGTTCTGCTCACCATCTCCACCGCCGGCCTGCCGGTGGCGGTATCCAAGCTGGTGAGCGAGGCCAACGCCCAGGGCCGGCGCAATCAGGTCCGCCGTACCTTCCAGCTGGCGCTGTGCATCTTTCTGGCCCTGGGGGCGGTCTCCTTCCTGGTTATGTTTTTCAGGGCCGACGCCCTGGCCGCCATGATGAACGACACCAAGGCCGCCCCCGGCATCAAGGCCATGGCTCCGGCGGTGATCTGCGTGGGCTGTTTGTCCGCCCTGCGGGGCTACAGCCAGGGGCATATGCGCATGACGCCCACCTCGGTCTCTCAGATTATCGAGGCGCTTTGCAAGCTGGTGATCGGCCTGTCCCTGGCCTATGCGCTCACCAAGGCGGGCCAGCCTCCGGAGGTTGCTGCCGCCGGCGCCATTACCGGTGTGACAGTGGGCACTGTGGTGGCCCTGGCCTATATGGTGCTCAACTTTGCCTTTAGCCGGGCCAAGGAGCCTCGGCTGGCCCAAGACGTGCCCGACGGGGCGGGGACCATTATCCGGGATATTCTGCGCATCGCCATCCCAGTCACCTTGGGATCCTCCATGGTGGGCATTGTAACTGTGGTGGACGCCGGCCTGGTTCAGGGTCAGCTCCAGCGGGTGCTGCTGGAAAAGCCGGAGTGCTGGACGTTGTATGCCCTGTATGTGGACTTCACCCCCCTGGAGAGCGCTATTGCCGCCTGGAAGGAAACCCTGGCGGCGGGGGCCGCCGCCACCATGTCCGCCCTTAGCGCCCAGGTGGAGGCGGAGCTGAAGGCGGGGACGGCGGAGTCGGCGGCGCTGACCCTCCACACTACGCTGGAATCCGTCAGCCGCACCTTGTATGGCAACTACAGCGGGGCGCTTACCATCTACAATCTGCCCAACGCCCTGATGGCGGCTATTACCGCCTCGGTGATTCCCGCCGTCTCTGGGGCGCTGACCCGCCGGGACCGGCGGGGAGCCTCACGAATCTCCAGCGCGGCCCTGCGGGTTACCGCCCTGCTGGCCTGCCCCATGGGCGTGGGCCTGTTTGTCATGGGCACCCCCATCATGCAGATGCTCTATCCCAGCCTGGAGAAGGAGATCGCCGGTCCGCTGCTGTCAGTGCTGGGCCTGGCCAATATCCTGGTGTGTCTGGTGCTGGTGGCCAACTCCATTCTCCAGGCCCACGGCTTTGTTACCCTGCCCGTCCTGGTGATGATTTTAGGGGGCGGGCTGAAAATTATGGCCAACTATATCGTGGTGGCTATGCCGGCCGTGGGCATCTACGGGGCTCCTGTGGGCAATTTGCCCTGCTTCGGGCTGTGCCTGCTGCTGGACCTGTTTATCATTGCCCGGGTTATCCCCCGCCGGCCCCGGTATCTGGAGATATTTCTCAAGCCCGTACTGGCCTCCCTGCTGATGGGGCTGTCGGCCTGGGCGGTGTATGGCCTGAGCTCCAAGCTGTTTTTTGCCCTGGGCAAGAAGAGCCTGGAAGCGGCGGCGGCAGGTGGCGGCGTGCCCGGCGGCCTGGGCGCACGGCTGTGTATCATCAGTCAGGAGGCCGGACAGGTGCTGGACTTGAGCCGGGCAGGCTGCGCCATTGCCACACTGGGGGCGATTGGTATTGCGATGGCAGTCTATTTTGTGTTGCTGATTGCCCTGCGGGCCATTTCCCGGGAGGATCTGTCCCTGATGCCGAAAGGGGATAAAATTGCCCGGCTGCTGGGGCTTTGAGAGGGAATGAATTTACAAAATATGGAAATGTTAATAAACGTTTTTTTATTTTCTTGGGGAAATGTAGAAAAAAAGACTTGATAAGGGAGCGAAGTTGTGGTAAGTTTTAAGATAGCGAAACGATATAAAATGGGCGACCTTTTGGAAATTATGGAGCTGCTTCGCTCCCCGGAGGGCTGTCCCTGGGACAGGGCGCAGACCCATCAGTCCATCCGCTCCAACATGCTGGAGGAGGCTTACGAGGCGGCCGACGCCATTGACCGTATGGACCTGGACAACCTGAAGGAGGAACTGGGCGACGTGCTGCTTCAGGTGGTGTTCCATGCGTCCATGGCCCAGGAGGCGGGGCGGTTCACCTTTGACGACGTGGTGGACGGGGTGTGCCAAAAGCTGGTGTACCGCCACCCCCACGTCTTTGGAACGGCGGACGCTAAGGACCCGGAGGGAGCTCTGTCCGCCTGGGACGCCCAGAAGCGGCAGGAGAAGGGCCAGCGCACCATCGCCGATTCCCTGGAGGGCGTGGCCCGGGCCCTGCCCGCGCTGACAAGGGCGGCCAAGCTCCAGGGAAAGGCGGCCAAGGCGGGCTTCGACTGGAAGGACCCCGCTCCTGCAATGGACAAGCTGTCTGAGGAGCTGGAAGAACTGAAAGCCGCCGTCCGGGAAAACTCCAATGTGGAGGAGGAGCTGGGCGATCTGCTCTTTGCCGCCGTCAAGGCTGGCCGCTTTGCGGGCGTGGATGGGGAGGCGGCGCTCCAGGGCGCCTGCGAGAAGTTTATCCGCCGGTTCCGGCGGGTGGAGGAGTTGGCTCCAGGCCCGCTGAGCGCTCTGGAGATTCCGGAGCTGGAGGAGTTGTGGAGGCGGGCCAAGGCGGCGGAACGGAAAAAAGAGGCTTAATGCCTGGAATGGGTTTGTATTTGCAGAATGAATAAATGATCTGGAAGATATTGTTTTGCGACTGTAAGTACGGATTTCCGGAGGGCTTAGGTATATACCAGGCGGCTTATTCCACAGGGCTGCCGAGTAATTTTACAGGAGGAGAAAATATGAACAAGACTGAGTTGATTGCGGAAGTAGCCGAGAAGGCTGAGCTGTCTAAAAAGGACGCCGAATCTGCCATTACTGCGGCCATCGACGTGATTACTGAGGCGCTTCGCAAGGGCGAGAAGGTCCAGCTGGTGGGCTTTGGCTCGTTCGAAGTCAAGACCCGGGCAGAGCGCATGGGCCGCAACCCTCAGACCAAGGAGCCCATTCCCATCCCGGCCTCCAAGGCGCCGGTATTCAAGGCCGGCAAGGCCCTGAAGGACGCGGTTGCCCGCTGACCCAATTCGATATGCTGAGGGGCGCCGCGCTGCGGCGCCCCTTTCTTACCGGCAGATTTTAAAATATGCCGCCGCTCGCCCGCCGGGCGGGGGGCAGAAAGGATTAAGTTATGCGACTGGACAAATGGCTGAAGGTTTCCCGGCTGATCAAGCGGCGCACCGTGGCCAACGAGGCCTGCGACAACGACCGGGTGAGCGTCAACGGCCGGACGGTAAAGGCCAGCTACGACGTGAAGGTCGGCGACAAGCTGGAGCTGAAATTCGGCCCCAACATCGTGAAGGTGGAGGTGCTTGTGGTGGCCGACAACGTGGGCAAGGCGGACGCCGCCGCCATGTACCGGGAAATTTTATGAGAAAGCGGCTGCTTTGCGTCCTGCTGGCGGCGCTGTGTCTGCTGGCCGCCTGCCAAAAGGCTCCGAAGCTGGTAGAGTTTTCCACCTTCGCCATGAATACGTTCATGAGCTTTACTTTTTACGGCGAGGGTGAAACGGAGAACCAGCGTGTGCAGGATCAGATGAATGTGACCCTGAGAAGGCTGGATAGCCTGTTTTCTGTAAACAATGAATGCGGCGATGTGAATCAAATCAACCGCTCGGAAGGTCAGAGGGTGGAGGTGGACGCGCCTACGGCCGAGCTGCTGTCCCGGTCCCTGGAGCTGTGTGAGCTGACTGGTGGGGCGCTGGACATCACCGCCTACCCGGCGGTGAAAGCCTGGGGATTTACCCAGGAGGAGCACCGTGTTCCCTCCCCGGAAGAGCTGGCGGAGCTGGCCGGGAAGATTGATTACACCGCCGTAGGGCTGGAGGGGGAATGGGTTACCCTCCCCGCGGGGATGGAACTGGATTTGGGGGCGGTAGCGAAAGGGTACGCCGGGGATCAGCTGGACCGGATTGTGCGGGACGCCGGAATTTCCTCCGCTCTGCTGAACCTGGGCCAGAGCACCATTGTGGCAGTGGGGACCAAGCCCGACGGAACGCCCTGGCGGATTGGGGTGACGGACCCGGCCCAGACGGCGGGCTATTTCGCTATTGTGGAGCTTCGGGATATGGCTATGGGCACCTCAGGGGGTTATCAGCGATATTTTGAGCAGGACGGGGTCACCTATTGGCATATTCTGAACCCCAAAACCGCCGCCCCCGCCCACTCGGGCGTGGCCTCGGTGACGGTGGTGGCTCCCTCTGCCCTCGTCTGCGACGGGCTGTCCACCGCTCTGTTTGTCATGGGGCTGGAGGAAGGGACCCAATTTTGGCGTGACCACCGGGAGCTGGAATTTGAGGCCATTTTCGTGACCGAGGCCGGGGCAATCTATCACACCGCCGGGTTGACCGACCGCTTCTTCCTGGCGGAGGGGTACGAGGACCGGGAGGTGACCGTGCTGGAATGAGGACGAAGGCAATCCTGCTGCTCCTCCTGGCTGCGGTGGCCGCCTCAGCGGTCTGCCTTTTATGGTTCCGTCCAGAAACGGAGCACCCCGTGGCCCGTATCACCCGGGACGGCATTTTGCTGGAGGAGATCGATTTAAGCCGGGTAGATGAGCCCTACTCCATCGCCCTGGAGGACGGAAGTGGGCTCAACACCGTTTTGGTGGAGCCGGGTCGCATCCGTATTTCGGAGGCCGACTGCCCCGACCAGATCTGCGTCAATCAGGGATACATCTCGGATAGTACCGTGCCCATCGTCTGCCTGCCCCACAGGCTCATGGTTGAAATTGTGGGGGCAAGGAGTGAGCTGGATGGCGGGGCCGGTTAAAGGGGCGGGGCGGGTCACCCGGCTGGCCTTGCTTACTGCCATCGCCCTGACGATTTTTATGGTGGAGGCCCAGCTCCCGGCCCTCACCGCGATTCCCGGCGTCAAGCTGGGTCTGGCGAATATCGTTACGGTATACGCGGTATTCGTTCTGGGGCCGGGGGATGCCCTGCTGGTGCTGTCCGGCCGGGTGTTTCTGGGGGCAGTGTTTTCTGGGCAGATGATGACCTTGCTCTACAGCGCCGCTGGGGGGCTGCTGAGCTGGTGCGCCCTGTGCGGGCTGAAAAAACTGCTCACCAGGGAGCAAATATGGTTGGCCAGCCCAGTGGCCGCCGTGTGCCACAACCTGGGTCAGCTCCTGGCCGCCGCCGCCGTCATGCGTACCTGGGCGGTGATGGCTTACCTCCCCTATCTGGTGATTGCCGCCGTCGCGGCCGGGCTGTTTACCGGAATTGCCGCCCAGGCTCTGCTGAAACGGCTGAACAAAATACAAAAATAGCGGACCGCTGTGTGGGCGGTCCGCTGTTTTGTCATGCCTCAAACCTGGGGTCGGGCAGAGCGAGTGCGATGGATTTGGGAATAGGGGCCCTAGGGGCGGTATTCTCCTCCACCTGGATACCGGTAATGAAGAAATCGCCCGCCCGTTCGGTCTCCGCCGTGAGGGTAAAAACCGGGTCCGCTGTGCCGATGGTCCTGCCGGTCCCCTTTTCCCGGAGGGAGACAAGGACCTGCACTGACTCCCCGCCGTAGTCCGGAAGCGTCAGGCTGGCGGTCCCCTGGGAGACAGGGATGTTTTCCGTGCGGTGCCACTCCCGCTCTTCCTGAGAGATGGGGGTGCCGTCGGGGTGCTGTCCCCAGGGATTGCGGCCCTCAATATAGGCGGTCAGCCCGATGACGGTCCAGTTTTTGAGCTCTTTGACAGGCTTTGCCGTGAAAGTCAGGGTCAGGTCCTGGTCTCCACGGGCCTGGGGAAAGCCCAGTTCAATTTCGCTGAGCTGGCACTCCGCCGTCTGGAAAATCTCCCGGTCTATGAGGACATATTCCTCCTCCAAAACTGTCCGGCGGTTCAGGGACAGGACCTGGGACCACAGTGCCCCCACCACGAGGGCCAAAACCAGTATGGCCGTTCCCATCCCGGCCAGAAGCAGCTTCATCCTATGGGAAGTTTTGGGGTTGGCGGCGGGAGCGGGGACGGGCTGTTCCACCCCCAGGAGCTGACCCACCGTGAGGCCGAAAAGTTTTGAAAGGGAAATGAGCTTGTCCAGCTCCGGGATGGTCTGGTCTCCCTCCCACTTGCTGATGGCCTGACGGGATACTCCCATCTTCTCTCCCAGCTCCTCCTGAGAGAGGCTTAGCCCTTTGCGGAGCTCCTGAATGCGCTGGCCCAATGTCATAGCGGGCACCTCCTTACTGTTTCTGCGCTCAGCATACCCGAACGGCGGGATTTTGACAACCATCCGCCGGGTTCTTTTTGTCAACGGCCGGTTGCATCCCTTGGGGCGCAAGGGGTTGAGAAAAATTTTTGCCGCACATATTTTTTTCTCTTTTCGGCACACTAATGCCCAAAGGAGGCGGTTTCATGTCCAGGCAGAGCGAGGCAAACGCGCCCCACCCCAGAAAGGAGCCCCGGATTTCCGGCCCCCTTTCCCTGAGCCGGTTGGAGGAAGTTTTTACAGACTGTGTGGATTTCAGCAAACGGGAGGTCTATCTCCACGGGGACAAGTCCCGGAAGGCCACGGTGTGCTACATCGACGGCCAGGCCCGGTCGGAGCGGCTCAACGACTATGTTCTGCGCCCCCTGGCCCAGGACCCCATGCTGGCCTCCGCCCCGGAAAGCGAAGTGTTTGACCTGCTGGAGCGGGGGGCGCTCTATGCTCACGGGGCCAAGCGGGAGACGGAAGCGGACCCGGTGGTCTTTGCCCTCATTAACGGCAGCTGCGCCCTCTTTCTGGAGGGCCGGGACGACTGCATTGTATTCCCGGTAGCCACCGAGGAGAAGCGCTCCGTTGGGGAGCCGGAGAACGAGCCCGCTTTGAAGGGAGCCCGGGACTCCTTTGTGGAGAGCCTGCGCACCAACACCTCCCTGATCCGCCGCCGTCTCCGGGCTCCGGAGCTGAAAATCAGGGAGCATATCGTGGGCCGGCAGTCCCTCACCCCAGTAGACGTGCTGTGGATTGACGGCATTGCCGACCCGGACACGGTGGCCCTGCTGGAACGGCGGCTGGACGCCATCGAAATCGACGGCGTGGAGGCGGCGGGCAGCATGGAGGAGTATTTGACAGACACGGCCCGCTCCCCCTTCCCCCTCATGCCCTATACCCAGAGGCCCGACCGGTTCTGCCAGGGCCTTCTGGAGGGACGGGTGGGCCTCTTTGCCGACGGCATCCCCCTGGGCTGGCTGGTCCCGGGCTCCATCGACCAGTTTTTCAAAACCGGTCAGGACCGGGCCTATCACTGGTCGGTGGCCTCCGCCCTCAGCGTCATCCGCTGGCTGTGCGCCCTCATTACCCTGCTGGTCCCCGGGCTCTATATCGCTCTGGTTACCTTTCACCCCGAGGCCATCCCCCCAAAGCTGGCCCTGTCCATTGTGGCCGCCAAACAGGAGGTCCCCTTTTCCACCATTTTCGAGGTGCTTATTATGCTGCTGGCCTTCGAGGTTATTCAGGAGGCCGGCCTCCGCCTTCCCGGTCCCATTGGGGCTACTGTCTCCATTTTAGGGGGGCTGGTGGTGGGCAACGCGGCGGTGGACGCCCATATCGTCTCCCCCGCTGTTCTGATTGCCGTCGCCATCGCCGGGGTGGCGGGGTACACGCAGCCCAGCCAGGATTTCGGCAACGCCCTGCGCCTGTGGCGATTTCTGCTGGCAATTTTGGCCAGCCTGGGGGGACTGACCGGGCTGGCCCTGGGCTGTGCCGCTCTGATTTACCACCTGGCGGGGCTGGAGTCCTTCGGCGTGCCCTATCTGGCCCCCTTCACCACCGGGACCAGGGTGCCCCGGGGTCACCCCAGCCTGTTCCGCCTGCCCCTGCCGGCCATGAAATGGCGGGACGGAGCGGTCAAGACCAGAAACAGGAGGAACCAGCGATGAGAGGAGGACGCAGAGGCCGGAGGAGTGCGGCGAGGTGTGGCTGCGTTGTTTGGGCCTGGCTGATAACGGAGATTCTATCCGGCTGTTCCAGTCTCCCGGCGGCCCGGGAGATGGGGGACATGGCCCTGCTGCGCACCATGGGGGTGGACAGTGCCCCGGCTGGGGTGGCGGTCACCGGATCCACCGGCCCCCGGGCCAAGGGGCTCCAGACCGAGGGGGAACCCTCCCTGGTGCTGACGGCGGAAAAACCCTCTCTCAGCGGGGCCTGCCTGGCCATGCAGGGGCAGAGCGACAGTTATGTGTTTTTCGGCTACGTGGATCAGCTTCTGGTGGGAGAGGAGCTGGCGAGGTCCGGCGTTCAGCCGGTGCTGGACTACTTCGCCCAGGATGTGGAGCTGGGGCTGGGGGCACAGCTGTGGCTGGTCCGGGGAGCGACAGCCCGGGAAGCGGTGTCCTCCGGAGGGGAGGAGGGGGCAGACAGCCGCCTGGAAACCCTACAAAACGACAGCAAAATGGGGATTGCCGCCATCTCCCGAACCGCCGGGGAGGTCTACACCGACCTACTGGAGCTGGGGGCGGCTTTTGTCCCCGCCCTCACGCCTGCCGGGGATGAGATTGCGGTTTTGTACGAAAATGGTTACGGCGTCCTGAAAGGGGACACGCTGGCGGGCTTCATGGACGGGGAGGCGGCCAGAGGCCTGGAGCTGCTGGCCGGCGGTTCCGCCGCTGATATCCTGGAGGCGGAGGGAACAGAGGCGTCCGTCAAAATTATCTCCTCCCATACGACAAGCGGGCTGGACTTCCGCAACGGCGCGCTCGCCGCCCTGAAAATAAATTGCAGGGTGGAGGCCCGGCTGGCCGAGTATCGGCGGCCACTCAACAGCGGGGAGCTGGAGCGCCTGCAAAGAGAGATTGAGGACCGGGAACGCGCCCGGTTGGAGGAGGCGTTGGAGCAGCTGCGGGCCTGGGGCGCGGACTGCACCGGGCTGGGAGCCAAGGCGGCGATGTCGCATCCGGGGCAGTGGCAAGGGATTCGGGCGGACTGGCCCGAGTGGTTTGCCAAAACGCCGGTAAAAATTCAGGTACAGGTAAGGATACGGGAATAGGGGCGAAGGAACTATGGAAGAGGATAAAATTTCCAGAACACAGCTGATGGCCTTGATGTGGGCGGGGATATTGGCACCTGTGGCGGAGCTGCTGCCAGCGCTGCTTTTGCCCGGCGCCGGCAGGGGAGCCTGGCTGGCTGCGGCGCTGGCTGCGCCTGTGGTGCTGGCGGCTGGCTGGGTGATGGGCTCCCTGGCCGGCCGGGAGGGGCTTGCCCGGGGGGTCCGTGCTCTGCTGGGCAGATGGTTGGGTGGGGCGGTGCTGCTCATATATATAGTGTGGGGGCTGCTGCTGCTCTCCCTCCGCCTTCGGCTGTGTGCGCAACGGTTGTTCGCCTCCGGGGAGCGGGACGGAGCGTGGTGGGTATTCCTGCTGGCCGCGGCGGCGGCGGTGCTCTGGATGGGACGCGGACAGCTGGCCGCCTTTGCCCGGACAGGACAACTCTTTCTCGCCGCCCTGCTGGCCACCGCAGGGGTGGTGCTTCTGCTGTCCCTGTTTCAAGGTAGGCCGGAACGGCTGCTTCCCCTATGGTGGGAGGACGCCAGACCGGTAATTCAGGCGTCGCTGTCTGCCGCCGGGGTGATGGGCTGGGGATTGTTTCTCCCCTTCCTGATGGGAAGCGTCAGGGATCAGGGAGAAAATAAAAACTGGCACTGGCTGTTTTGGGGCCTGGGCGGGACCCTGCTTCTGGCAGTGTCACAGGCGGTTATTCTGGCGAACCTGGGCGCCGGGCTGGCCGGGCGGCTGGAGAATCCCTTTTTTGCCCTCGCGAAAAGTGTGGGTGTGGAGGGCGCATTTCAAAGGGTGGAGGGCGTGGTGACCGCGCTGTGGACCTTTGCGGACCTGGTCATGGGGGGGATTTTGGTTTTCGCCCTGCGGGCTGTGACGGCGGAGTTGATTTCTCCCAAAAGGCTGGGATGGGTCCCCTGGGTAGCGGTTCTACTGTCCGCCACCGGGGCCGTGCTCCTCTTTCCAACCCTGGGCGCCGGAGAGGAATGGAACCGCAGACTGGTCCCCATGGGAAATCTGATCTTGGGCCTTGTCTTGCCGGCAGCGCTGCTGCTTATCAAAAAGCTCATACAGAGCAAGGAAAGATATGGAACATCTTGTGGCGATAATTTAAAATAAACCATAGATGTTGAGAGCGGGAAAACGCTGGAAAAAAATCTAGAAAAATTTGAAAAAAGGAGTTGACAAAGGGAAGCGGGAGTGGTATTATAGCCAAGCTGTCCGCGAGGACAACGCAGCGAGCGGTCGGCAGCAGAGTGAGGAACAAAAAGATTTGGAAAAAGTCGAAAAAAGTTCTTGACAAAGGCTGGCGGGTGTGCTAAGATACAAAACCGTTGCGGCAGCAGCTGGCGCGGTCCAAACCGGTTGGCACGAAAAAAGTTTTGAAAAAAACTTGAAAAAAGTGCTTGACAAAGGCTTGAGAGTGTGCTAAGATAAAGGCCCGCCGCTGAGCGAGCGGTGTGCACC